>NZ_VIGC02000005.1 GCF_006569185.2 Litorilinea aerophila
AAGGAGAGAGACCATGAAGCGCCTGAGCCTGAATCCCCGATGCGCCCGCCTGCTGGTGACGTTGGGTGCGTTGGCCCTGTACGTGTTGAGCGCCGGTGCACCGCTGGCCTCGGGTGGCTGAGCCGCCATTCCTTTCCCGAGGGGCCAGGTTGGATGCGTCGTTGTGGATGATGCTGACTGTACCTTCCTAGCACGGTGATGCCGGTCCAGTGATACTGGTATACGCACTCATCTTAGGGTTTGTCGCAGGTGCAGTCAGGGCCTGGGTTGCAAGACGCCCATACACCGTTCCCGAATTGCAGTACCTGTGGTTGGCCGGATTGGCCTTTATCCCACAGTGGGTAGCCTTCTTCCTACCCTACACCCGCAATCATATTAGCAGGACAGGCGCAGCAGTGGCGCTTGTCAGCTCCCAGGTGTTACTTCTACTGTTCGCTTGGCGGAATCGGGAACACAAGGGCTTCTGGCTACTGGGAGCTGGGTTACTTTTGAATTTACTGGTGATCGGGGCGAACGGCGGCCTGATGCCGGTCAGTCCCGAAACCGTAGCCCGACTCCACGGTGTAGATGTTTCGGCGCTGGAGATCCCGGTTGGAAGCCGGGTGGGTACGTCCAAAGATGTGTTGCTCCCGACCACAGAAACCCATCTGGAATGGCTGGCCGACCGCTTTCTGTTGCCATCCTGGGTGCCGTACCGAGTGGCATTTAGCCTTGGTGACGTCCTTATCGCCCTGGGGGTTTTGGTCTTCTTCTGGCAGGCGGGAGGGGGATACTCCTCCCCGGCCGAGTCCCAGGCCCCGGTCATGGCGGAGCACCGCTCAGAAAAATAGAGTGAGCGAAAAGACAAGACAAGAACTGGGTCCGCCATTTTTGTTACGCCCAGTTTTTGTCGTGTTAGCAAGACGTTACAGCAGCCATTGCAGTAAAAGGCTTGGTCCTCCATCGAAGTATCTCGTTGAAACGGTTGGGACGAAAGGGTATAGGAAAATCACATGGCGATGCCAATCAAGTCTCTCGTGAATCAGCCCACAGCACTAAGCCAGAGCAGGCAAGGTGCCTCAAGCTCTGAGGTGAACCGCCTGCTCAGTGCCGCGCTGGTCAGTCGGCGTTTCTGCCACCTGCTGCTCACCGATCCTGCCGCTGCCCTGGCCGCCGGCTATAACGGCGAGCACTTTGATCTGACGCCAGAAGAACGGGCACGAATTTTGGCCATCCAGGCAAAGTCGCTACAGGACTTTGCGGCCCAGCTGTTAGATCTCGTGGCCGAGCAGGCGGCTGATGAAATCGCCGGGCCGGACCTGGTGTATTCCCACAGCGGCATGGCGGCCAGGATTGGACGCCGTCCCTGGCTCGGCTAAGACAGGGGGCGTCCTTGGATGGCATAGGAAGCTGTGTAAGGCGGTAGAGCGTCTCCTCTCGCATCCTTTTTTGGGGGGCGATTTCTTGTAATTCTGGGTGCAGGGATACCCTGCTCCTTTGCCTTTAAGGCAGGGAGGTCAATGAGGGGTATTGCCTGCGTCCAGAATTGATTTTCAAGAGGGGACAATGGTTGGACTAATCTCCAGAATTATCAAAAAAATTGAGTTGCGCTGAGTTTGGATAAGGAAACCAAAATCGCAATGAACCATCCGTCGGATCCTTCTTCGCAGAAGCATACATGGTTGCCGGCAAGCCGTTTGAATGAAATGGGGCGACAGCCCGATCCCCCGCAAATCCATTCGGAGCCAGGTCCCCAGGCCCCCGTACCTGCCAGTGTCGATTGGTTGGTTGCAGGCACCGTCCACGATTTTAACAATTTGCTCGTGATCATCATGAGCCATGCCCGCATGGCCTTGAACAAGGTGCCTGCGGATAGCCCAGCCCGGCGACACCTGGAGCGCGCCATCCAGGCGACCCGCCACGCTGCTGATCTCACCTATCAGCTTCTGGCGGACATGGATCGGGAGCGTACCCACTCCACCTACGTGGATCTGAACCAGATCGTGGTCGAAGTGGTGGAATTGCTGGAGCCGGAGCTGGCTTCTCGGGCCCGACTTCACTTAGCCCTGACCCAAGAATTGAGCCTGGTATGGGCGACACCGTTGCAGATGCGGCAGGTGGTCATGAATCTGCTCCGCAACGCGGCCGATGCCATTGCGCAGCCGCCAGGCGAGATTGTGGTCCGAACGTACGAAGAAGTCTTAACCACCCAGGAAACCCGGACTTTCCAGGGTGGTGGTGGGTTGGCTAGCGGGCCGTACGTTTGTCTGGAGGTGCAGGATTCTGGCGTCGGCATGACACCGGAGACGCTGGCCCACATCTTCGAGCCCTATTTCACCACCAAATCCACCGGCCGTGGCATTGGGCTGACCGCGACCCTGGGCATCATTTACGCCCACCTGGGTGGGGTACGGGTCGAAAGTGCACCTGGCGTTGGCACTACCTTCCGGGTGTATCTGCCCGCCCTGGCCGATGTGGACTGAAAGCAATAGGCGGCTTCTGTCCCGGGCTCGTCCATAACCGCACATCGTGGTATCTCATTGCTCTTTCAACGCTGAACTTGGGACGCTCATCGATGACGAGTACAGCCTGGCGTCAATACCATGGCGGAAATTCGGCGGCACTGCCTCTGGCAGAAACCCCCGGCGAATTCCTGCCGGGATTAACTATCCATCTCCCATGCTGTGATCGTTTTATTCAGACTGGATACAACCCACTGCTGGCGCGGTGGGTTTCTTTTTTGTGATGTATTTCCCAGGTTGGACCAATGGCATGGTCCATCAGGCGCAATTTTCGTGACTTGATCCCGGACTACTACAGTCTGGCGTAAATACCACGGCAGAAATTCCGGGTGTCCTCTGGGCGCGCTATCTCTGGGAGAAACCCTCGGCGAATTTCTGCCGGGATTTACTACATGGGCATACATTCAGAGAGGAGCGGATCATGAAGGCGTGGATAGGGAATCAGGCGGTCAGCCGTCGTACCGTTTTCGGGCGTATCCTGGCGTTTTTTCTGAGCCTGATACTTCTGGTGGGTACCCCGATGGTTGCCTGGGCGGACGTGCCGGAGTCCTTCCGGATCCCCCCCTGGCCAGGGCATGAGGCTGGCGCCTCGCCTGTTGTTCAGACGTCCGATCAGTCGGCACTTCGTTTGCTGGTGGATACCGACTTGGGTGTGGACGATGCGGCTGCCCTGATCTGGCTGCTGAGCCAGCACCGGTATCCTTTGGAGCTCTTGGGCGTGGTCACGGTCGCTGGCAACACCACGGTGGAAAACGCTACCAATAATGTGCTTCTGCTTCTTTCCTTGCTCGAACGGAATGACATTCCGGTGGTCATGGGTGCGCATAAACCGTCCAACGTGCTCCTGAGCAGCACCGGAAAGCTCATCCACGGGCCGGATGGGCTCTGGTTTCTGGGTGCCCAGAATCCGCAAGAGGTTGATGCGGTTGATCGCAAAGCAGCCCGGTTTTACTGTGATATGGCCCGTACAGAACCTGGCGCTGTGGTCCTGGCCCTGGGGCCTTTGACAAATCTGGCCCAGGCCCTGCGGCGTTGTCCGGCTGATATGGCCAACCTGGGCCGCCTGGTGGTGTTAGGCGGTGCCAAGTTCGGCGGCAACACGACGCCGGTGAGCGAATACAACTTCTGGCAGGATCCGGCCGCTGCCGCCGAAGTTCTCCAGTCGGGATTGCCCATCACCCTGGTGCCTATGGACGCGTTTGGCCAGTTCAGCTTGAGCATGGCAGATGTCGCTTCGTTGCAGCAGGACGGTGTTCCAGCCATTCAATTCTTGGCGCCGGCGCTCCAGGCCTATCTGGGCGTCCAGCTCCAGAGCGGATCGGCTGCGGTAGTGCCCGATCCGGTTGCGGCCATGGTGGCCCTGGATCCCAGCCTGGCCACGTTGCACTCAGCCCTGGTCAAGGTGCTGGATCGGCCGGAGGTGGCCCGCGGCCAGAGCCTGATTGCCCTGTCCTTCGCAGAGCGCATCACCTTGATTGCAGATGATCGGGAGTTGAGCCAGATCGCCGACCAGGTTTTCAGCGATCCAGGCTTTGATTATCTGGCTGCCGTGGGGGCTATTTTGCAGCGAGAGCCGGACAACGCCCTGGTGGCCATGGACGTGGACGCGGCGGCGCTCTACCAGATGTTCATGGATGACTTGAGCCAGTCTGTATCTGCCTCTGGCGCAGCTGAACACGAACCGTCGCCAATTCAGCTTTTCCTGCCGTCGGTGCAAAGTCGTTAAAGGCCGCTGGGCAAGACAGGAAATAGATGGCGGCTGAATTCGGAGAGTCAAAGGGAGGGAGAATTCATGGGACACACCGTGGATGAGATCCGCAGCGAGCTTTATGCACTGATTCGGGATTTGGGCAAGGATGGGGGATTGGTCAGCCCGTCGGTCTACGATACGGCCCAGGTCTTGCGTTTTTATCCGCCCAAGGAAGGCGTCGATCCGGCGCTGGACTGGATCATCAGCCGCCAACGGGCCGATGGTGGCTGGGGCGATCCGGCTGTTCCCCTGACCCGGGATGTGCCGACCCTGGCCGCGGTGCTGGCACTGCATCAATATCGAGGGCAGGAGCGTTCGACCCAGGAACGGATCGAGGCGGCCCTGACCTTCCTGGAACATCAGCAGGTTTATTGGCAGGACCCGCCCATAGACGCCCTGGCCGTGGCGACCGAGTTGGTCCTTCCCCGCCTCTTGGATGAAGCCCGGCACGCCGGTCTTCCCGTCTCTGCCGACTGGTACCGCTCCCTGCAGCCTTTGCGCCAAATGAAACTGCAGCGGCTCCAGGGGCGCCGGCTACGGGCAGGGGATGCCCCCCTCTACTCGTGGGAGGCCCTGCAGACGGGCTTCTCGGTGGAGCTGTTGGATAGTACAGGCGGAGTGGGGCACAGCCCAGCCGCTACGGCGGCATGGTTACGGGAGGCAACTCGGGAGGGCATTTCGCAAGAAATTTGTAGAATTGCCGAGGGGTATTTGCACCAAGCCAATCGGGCGACATTATGCGACATCCCAGGTGTGATGCCGACGGTATGGCCTATATCAACCTTTGAGTTATCTTATGGGTTGATGTCCCTCGAAATCACTGGCGCTCTACCACATCTCGAGCGTTTTGATGGAGTTCTGATGCAAGTTGAGCGACTAAAAGATGGATTGCAAGCGCGTAACGGTGTTGGTATTAGCCCGGCATTCGTTGTCGACGTGGATTTGACAGCTGCTGGATTAGCTGCAATTGCACATATGAAGGGGCAAGTGTCTTGTGACGCTCTTAGTCAGTTCTGTGTAGATGACCATTATTATACCTTTGTTAATGAATTAAACCCTTCTGTGCTGTCAAATGCCCATGCAGTTTATGCTCTGGCCTGTAGCGGTCACTCTGCCACACCTACTGTTCAATTTCTCCTGAAACAACAGCAGCCTGAAGGCCATTGGCTGGCGGATAAATGGCATAGCTCCTGGCGCTATACCACTTTGGAGGTGGCA
The DNA here is from genome assembly GCF_006569185.2 of Litorilinea aerophila. Taxonomy (NCBI): domain Bacteria; kingdom Bacillati; phylum Chloroflexota; class Caldilineae; order Caldilineales; family Caldilineaceae; genus Litorilinea; species Litorilinea aerophila. Next base: position 5,470 of record NZ_VIGC02000005.1, read on the forward strand.
GTAGCTCTTATTGAACACGGTCACGTAGCTGTCTTGGATAAGACTGCCCACTACTTCGCCCTTGATCAACATCCTGATGGTGGGTGGGGCATGGGCGAGGAATCTTCAACCGTTGAGACAGTTTTCAGTACCACTGCTTTGTACCAAATCAACCGCGCTCTGAAAAAGACACAGACGATACCAATGGATGCCATGTACGCAGGGCAACAATGGCTGTTGAAGCGATATCGTCCTCACACCTTTCTTCAGCATGATTACTGGATGGGTAAAGAGTTATATTCGCCATATCGGGTGGATCGCATTTATGAACTAGGGGCTATATTCGCGATAGTTATGCAACAGGAAATGACATTGCAAGAAAAAGGTGTACAGTCATGGACGTAGTCCTTAGTTTACATGACTTCCTGCAGGCTCCTGCTTCAGAAGTGGCCAAAGTGGCTCCCCAAACCATCATTCTGACTACCGGGGGAACCCGACGGGCAGCGGCCCTGGCAGGCATTTCGCCCACTACGGATGAGTATGCAACTTTTACGATGGCCCAGATGCTGTCATGCCTGCAGCTACTGTTCGACCATGGCATTCGATACATCTTTGCAGGGATCATGACCGAAGCCAATTATCACGAAATTACACCGAATTATCGAGAAAACCTTGTCCGGTGGACGGAAGAGGGACTGGCGAGCAGCCAGGCCTTGCAACAATATCGACAGCTCAATTGGCAGGTCAGACTCCTTGGCGCCCATGCGTGGCCAGAACTGGCGCCTGTCGCGAGACGATTAGAGCAGGAGATTCCTGCTCGGAGGAATGGTCCGGCAGTATGGTTTACTATTGCCACCGACCCGGATGACTACTGGCATCTTGTGGCTGGCAAGATTATCGAACATGGGAAATTTTCCCGTTCCCAGGTGATACGGGCTATTTTAGGGCAGGATGTTCCTCCGGCAACTTTGTATCTGGGCTCTGGCAAACCTCAGCTGTTGATCTCGCTGGTTCCCCCAGTGCTCATCGGCAAACTGGAATGTTACTGGCGCCAGCATCTGGGGTTTGCCCTGGATAAAGCAACGTTGCGGCACATATTGTACGATTACGCCTATATTCGTAACACAAGTATGCGAGATAAAACAGGCCGTGCTGAGCGAGCTCTTCACTACCGCCAGGCCTGGGAAAATCCCCCCGTCGTCGGCCTGGGGACTCGCCTGGGGCCCTTCTGGTACCCTGCGCCCATCTCCCCTGTTCCAGACCCATTGAACGAAGGCCATCCCCATGGTTGAGGCTGTCATCCTGGACCGGGATGGGGTTCTCACCTATTTTGACCTGGAGGTAGCGGCCGTCCATCTGGCCCAGTTGATTCCCATGCCCCTTCATCAACTGGCAGAACGGTGGTTTGCCTGGGGATCTCACCATGGCGCTCCCCAGAATTTGGCCCAGGAGCAGCAATTTTTCCAGGAATTCTGGCTGGAAATCTGCCAGGAATTGGGCCTGCCAGAGGCTATCCGACAGCAATTGGTGGCGTTTGACTACACCGTCTGCGTGCGGCCCTATCCGGAGGTAACCCAGGTGCTGGCCGCGTTGGACAAACAGCCGGTACGAATCGGGGTGCTTTCCAATTTCGCCCTGGCCAGCCTGGAGGCTTCCCTGGAGGCGGCAGGCCTTGCCCGGTATATCGACGTGGCCTGTGCTGCACCCGTGATCGGAGCGGCGAAACCCGCTCCCGCTGCCTATTTGACCGTCATGGAACGACTAGGGGTGGATCCGACAGACTGCCTGTTTGTGGATGATGAAGAAATCTGTGTGGAAGGGGCCAGGGCTGTGGGCATGCGTGCCTACCTGATGGATCGCCAGCGGCCAGACCATGATCTGGCCGCCCACATCTTGCGCGACTTGACGCCCCTGCCCCATCTGACCGGCCACTAAACTCCCCCAGATTCCGTCTCATACCAGTTGTCTTGCGGAGCAGCACCCTTGATTTCGTAGGTCCGGTTTCCATAGGTGACTGCAGGTCCGGTATGGAAACCAGACCTGTGATGCCTCTTGACATTAGGCCTGATTAGACGTACAGGACGGGACATCAGGCCGGTTTTGCAGAGCCCGGCATGGTCGCGCGCTGGCTATAGCGTTCCAGGGCTGCCCGGAGATCGTCGATTCGGGTGGGTTTAGGCACAAAATCATCCATGCCGGCAGCCAGACATTTCTCCTTATCCAACTGCATGGCCGCGGCCGTCATGGCAATGATGTAAGGGCCCGTTGCTCCCAACTTCTGGCGGATCTGCCGTGTGGCCTCCAGGCCATCCATTTCCGGCATTTGCACATCCATCAAAATCACGTCATACGGCCTGTGGATGGCCGCTTCAACGGCTTCGATGCCATTGGCGGCCACATCAGCCTCGAAACCCAGCCGTTTGAGCATCTGAAGTGCCACTTTGCGGTTGACCAGGTTGTCCTCCGCTAGCAGAATGCGGATGGTGGAACCACTACCTCCGGCTTCGTTGGCCCCTGGGGCCTGTGGCGCGGTCACCGTGGGGAGCCCTTGCTGGGAAGGCGCCATCAGGCAGCGGGTCAGGGCCTGGTGGAGGCCTGATGCCTTGATGGGTTTGATGAGCAGGATATCCCCGTTTGGCACCGCAGGCCCCCCTTTCAGGCGATGGATGGGGGAGATGAGCCAGATGGTGGGGGTCGACCGGAGCCAGGATGGCCGTTCCTGGCCGGCATGGGTGCCATTCCATGCCGGTTCGTAGGCCAGGAGGCAGGCATCAAACCGTTCCGGGCATCTGTCCGCTGCGGCCTGGGCAGCGGCGAGGGAGGAGACAGCGGTGGGCTCCATTCCCCAGAGGCTGCAGTATTGGGCCAGGAGTTCCCGGCTTCTGGCATGGGGTTCTATAATGAGAACACGTCGGCGATGGAGCGCGGCGGTAGGTGCCAGGTGCCCGGCGTCGCCGTTCCCCCCTTCACCGAAGGATTGGGTTCGAATGGTGAAAAAGAATGTCGAGCCTACACCCTCCTGGCTCTCCACCCAGATCTGGCCGCCCATCAGCTCGCAGAGATGCTTGCTGATGGCCAGGCCCAGGCCCGTCCCGCCATATTTCCGCGTGTTGGAGACATCAATCTGGTTGAAGGGCTGGAAGAGCTCGGCCAGCCGGTCGGCAGGAATGCCGATGCCCGTATCCTGAACCGAAAATTGCAACTCGTATTCTCCCTCGCATAGGGGGCGGGCACTCAGACGGATCAGGATCTCCCCGGTCTCGGTAAATTTGATGGCGTTGGCCAGGAGGTTGAGAAGCACCTGGCGCAGCCGGGTGGGGTCTCCCAGTATCTGGACTGGCACATCGGGCTCCACCCAGTAGAGCAGTTCTAGATCCTTCTCCGCTGCCTTGAGGGCCATCAAATCGATGGTTTCCTCCAGACATTGCCGAACGTCAAAAGGCTTCTGCTCCAGCTCCAACTTGCCCGATTCCGCCTTGGACAGATCGAGGATATCGTTCAGGATGGTCAACAGGCTGTCGCTGCTCTGGCGAATGGTCTCGACAAAATCCCGCTGTTCAGGGGAGAGGTCGCTGGCCAGCAACAGACTTGTCATTCCGATCACCCCGTTCATTGGGGTGCGGATTTCATGGCTCATATTGGCAAGGAAGGCGCTTTTAGCACGGGAGGCCGCTTCGGCGGCTTCTTTGGCCCGGCGCAGATTTTCTTCATGGGTCTTGCGTTCGGTGATGACCGTCAGATTGACCAGGAGCTGACCGGGCCTGCCTCCTTCGTCCACGTTGAGGGCTGTGGCCCGACTCTGTACCCATTCCCATTCTGCCTGGTTGGCCGGACGAAATCGGAATTCACACTGTTTGCCATTGGCGGGCATTTCACTGAGGGAATGGCAATATTCCCGGACCAGGGCCTGGTCGTCCGGATGCACCCGTTCGAGAAAGGCCTGGGGGCTGTTGATCTGGCTGACCGGGCAGCCGAGAAAGACTTCACGGTTGCTGTACTCCCATTTCGGCTCTCGAGGATTCCAGATATAAATGAAGTCCGGCGAGTTTTCAGCAAGGCTGCGAAAACGTATCTCGCTCTGCTGCCGTTCTTCAAACTCAATCTGGAGGCGTCGGTTAACCTCTGCCAACTCGGTGGTGCGTTCCCGAACCCGCTTCTCCAATGCGGCCCGGGACTCCTCCAGCTCAGCCTGTCCGAGTAAAATTTCTGCGTTGGCCTTGGTAAGCGCCTTGACGGTCTCTCTGGCCGCCTTCTCGCTTTCTTCCGTGGCGCGGATGGTCCAGCGGAGTAGGAGGGTATTCATTGCAATGCCAATTGCAATGATGGTTAACTCATTTAATGTAGTCTCGGGCGGTAAGTTGGCATGGAGCCTTTGGGTGGATTCTAAACCAAATATCACACCGATGACGATTAGGGACATTACTACCACAATAGACAGCGCTTTTCTTCCCAGCAATAGTCCAGCAAGGGGGATTAAAATCAAATAATCGATGATATGGGGATTACGCAGGCTTTGAAAAACAAATGTGTTTACATAAGTCACGAGCGCAAAAAATAAGCTAATCACCAGTAATGCCGCCTGCATGACAAACCCGATACGCAGCAGATAACTACTGGCGAGTAAGGTACTAATCAAAGCAAGATCGATCCAGAACAGACTTTCTTTCGCCTGCGCGTCCATTTTAGAAATCGGAAGTAGTCCTATAAGAATGGACAGAAAGAGGAGAGATATCAGATTGATCACATTCAGCCAATAGGCCGTATGCGTCTTCTGTGGATCCTCTGGAAATTTCGGTGCAGCGAGCAGGCGCCCCAGTTGTTTCAGCATGTCGATTCCTTCGGAAGAGGCCTCTGTCAATTTGATCCAGTCCAGGCGGGGTGTCCCATCCCGCCATGTGGATCCATCCGGATGGTCACCCGTGCGACCGGCAGCGCCGGATCCTGGTATCCATCCCGGCCGGAGTGGCGTGAGACACGGCGAGCGGACAGCACTTGGATGCCATCTTCTATTTTACCGCCTCTGGCGCTGACGGCATCCTCCAATGTTCGGACCTTTGCCCCGATATTTGACGTAGTTCCCTGTCAGCGTTCTTTGTCTGTTGCCTCTGGATACACACACCGCCGGATTGTTGGTTTCCCACGAACTGCCGAGAACCGAACCCCGCGCCAGAAATGTGGGTCTGACTGCAAGTCGTCGTTTCCATCGTAATAATGGTATCATACTGATGACAGACACTGCCGGAATGGCCACGTCCATCCATGGCCCATCCATACAACCACCCGAGCGTGCTCCTTTCTGAATTGAGGTGACCCGATGACCACTCCAACTTTACGCGGGATCTTCGCCCCCACGCTGACTCCCTTCCAGCCCGACCTGAGTCCGGACATCCCTCGCTGGATTGCCCACTGCCAGTGGCTCCTGGAACAGGGATGCCACGGGCTCTGTCCCTTTGGGACCACCAGCGAAGCCAACTCCCTCTCCGTAGAGGAGCGAATGGAGATGTTGGCGCAACTGGTGGACGCCGGCGTGTCCCCCGATGTGCTGATGCCCGGCACAGGCTGTTGCGCCATCCCAGACACGGTGCGCCTGACCCGCCACGCGGTGGAGCTGGGTTGTGCAGGCGTTCTGGTCTTGCCGCCCTTCTATTACAAGGGCGTCAGCGATGAGGGGCTCTTCCGCACTTTTGCCGAAATCATCGAGCGGGTGGGGGATAGCCGGCTGCGCATCTACCTCTACCACATTCCGCCGGTGGCGCAGGTCGGCTTTAGCCTGTCCCTGATCGAGCGACTGCTGAAACACTACCCCTCCACTGTGGTCGGCATCAAGGACAGCTCTGGCGATTGGAACAACCTGCACGCTCTGTTGACACACTTCCCCGGCTTCGGCACCTTCACCGGCTCCGAGCGCTTCCTGCTCCAGACCTTGCAGGCCGGCGGCGCAGGTGCCATCAATGCGGTGGCCAATGTGATCGCCGCCGCGGAACGTGCTCTGTACGACGACTGGCAGTCTGCCAAAGCAGCGGAGCTGCAGCAGCAGATCGTCGCCTTCCGCCAGGCGTTTCGGACCCTGCCACCGATCCCGGCCCTGAAGCAGATCCTGGCCGACCACCGCGGGGATCCCACCTGGCTCACGGTGCGGCCTCCCCTGGTCGGCCTGACCGAGGCGGAAGTAGCGGAAATGCAAGCCGCGCTGGCAGGTTCGCCCATCCTTCCTGCCCGGGAGGCACTGTAGAAGTACCCTGGACTGCAGTCGCGCCCGGCCATACTTGCCTCCTGCCTGACGAATTGATATACTTTCAGGCACTTTCTGGACTGGCCATGTAGAGGCTCTCTGAGCGCACATGACAGTCCCCTCCATTTCGAGCCCGTGGGCCGATGGCGTCCCTCTCCCACGCTACAGCCCACCCTTTGCCGGCCATTGGCCACAACAATCAAGCCTGGGCTCATCTACCACAAATGTGCGCTACCTACCCCGGTTTCGCAGGGAACCGAACGGGTTCGCACACATTTAGGAGATGAGCCTCAATCCTGGACGAAGCAACCACCATGGCGGTACCCAAGATCTGCGTCATCGGCGCCTGCAACATGGATCTGATCAGCTACGCCCCTCGCCTGCCCAAACTGGGCGAGACGCTGCCAGGCACCCGTTTTCAGATGGGATTTGGTGGCAAGGGGGCCAACCAGGCGGTCATGGCTGCCAGGTTGGGCGCCCAGGTCTCCCTGGTGGCCAAACTGGGACAGGACCTTTTCGGTGAGAACACCCTGGCCAATCTGCGCGCCAATGGCATCGATACCCGCTTCATCCAGGTCACAGACGAATCCTTCACCGGCGTGGCGCCCATCTGGGTGGATGAAAGCACCGGCAACAACGCCATCATCGTGGCGCTGGGGGCCAACGAGCTGCTCTCGCCCCAGGATGTGGCCGCGGCCCAGGAAGTGATCGAGGCTGCCGATGTGTTGGTCTGTCAGTGGGAATGTCCGCTGGAAACCAACCTGGCCGCCCTCCGCCTGGCATCCCAGGCCGGCATCCGCACCATCTTCAACCCGGCGCCTGCCCGGGAACACCTGCCGGACGAAGCCTACCGGCTCAGCGATATCTTTTGCCCCAATGAAAGCGAGACGGAAACCCTGACCGGCTTACCCGTTTCGACCTTGGAGCAGGCCGAAACGGCAGCCCGGGTCCTCCTCGGCCGCGGGGCGGCCCGGGTTATCCTCACCCTGGGGGAGCGGGGTAGCCTGCTGGTCACACCAGACCAGGTCCACCATGAGCCGGCGCCGGCCGTGAAAGCGGTGGACACCACCGGCGCCGGTGACGCTTTTGTGGGGAGCCTGGCCTACTTCATCGCCCGGGGCTTTTCCCTGACCGCAGCCATGGCCCGGGCCAACCAGATCGCCGCCATCAGTGTTCAGTCCCCTGGCACCCAGAGTAGTTTCCCCTCGGCTGCGGACCTTCCACCTGAACTCCTGGCCGCGGAAGGTGGCTAGTGCAGCCTGGCGCAAGTCCACGGCGGAAGCTCGGCTCCATTCCCCCTGCTGGAAACCATCGGTGAATTTCCGCCGGGATTTGCTGACACCGAGTTCAGGTGTTGTGTAGACTGGTCCACGCACTGCGCCAGCGCCTATCGGCCCGACTCCATCCGGCTGTACCCGCCGTAGGCCGGCGTTTATCAAAAAACACACGTTTGACCAGCGTGTGATCATCGTGCCCTGATCAATGACGCAACCTTTCACAGATTGAGGCATCATCATGTACGAAGGCTTTGAGATCATCGACTTTCACGCCCACTTCCCCACCGATCGCCCCTGGTTCCCAGACATGGGCGACACCATGAAAAATTACATCGACCGGGTTGGCGAACGGCGCTATCGACTGATCCAGGAGAAGGGGCGACCCTACAGCGAACACTGGCGGCGCATGTGGGGCTTCCCCAAGGCCGAGCCCCGGGAAGCCCATCCCGGCGATCGGGAGCAGGCCCGCCGTTGGGTGGAAGAGCTGGACAAGTACGGCATCAGCAAGATCGTCTTCGTCACCGGCGGCGGCAACGAACACCTGGCCGAAATCTGCAGCTGGTATCCGGACCGCTTCATCGGCTTCGCCCACCACAGCCCCTTCTTGCCGGACGCGGTGGAGCGCCTGGAGCGTGCCGTCAAAGAACTGGGCCTGCGCGGGTACAAGTTGCTGGCCCCCATGATCGAAGAGCCCATCGAAGATCCCGCGGCCTTTCCCGTGTGGGAAAAATGTGCGGAACTGGGCATCCCCGTCCTCATCCACTTCGGCATCCAGGGCAGTTCCGGCGGGATCGCCTGGCACGAGAACATCAATCCCCTGAAGCTGCACAACGTGGCCAAGTTCTTTCCGGAGGTGGACTTCGTGGTGCCCCATTTCGGCTGTGCCTGGGAGCGGGAGACGTTGCAGCTCTGTTGGTCCTGTCCCAATGTCAGCGTCGACACCAGCGGCAGCCTCCAGTGGATCCGGTGGGTGCCTGGGGAGCTGACGGTTAAGTACCTCTTCCGGAAGTTCTACGAAACCATCGGCCCCAGCCGCATCATCTTCGGCTCGGATTCCAGCTGGTTTCCCCGGGGGTTTGCTTTCCGCTACCTCCAGGATCAGCTGCGGGATTGCCTGGACCTCAACATGCCAGAGGAACACATCCAGATGATTTTCGCCGGCAACGCCGCACGGCTGCTCAAGCTGGATTCCGTTGCGGGTTGAGCGGGCCCACAGGCCCGACCGGTGGCCCTGGCCATCGGATGAACTGTGGTATCGGTTTTACCATTCACCAAAAAGGAGTCAGAAATGCCGTCTAAACGCATCACCCTTCTGCTGAGCCTGTTGACGGTGGTCGCCGTCCTGCTGGCCGCCTGCCCGGCGCCGGCCGCGCCAGCCGGCGAAGCACCGGCCCAGACCGGTGCCCAGACGGGCGCCGAACAGCCCGCCGCGGAGGCACCGTCCGAAGGCCCCATCGAAATTGAATACTGGCAGTACAACTTCGCCGCCCGGGTGGACGCCATGAATCAGCTCATCGAGCTCTTCGAGGCGGAAAACCCGGACATCAAGGTCATCCACAACGCAGACATCCCCTACGACGACTTCCGGGACAAGATCGCGGCCAGCGTGCCCGCGGGCGTGGGGCCGGATGTGGTGACCCTCTTCTACGGCTGGCAGGTGGCCTGGATTGACGCCGGCTACCTGGTGCCCCTGCCCGAAGACGCCTTCCCCCCCTCCATGGTGGCGGAAGAGTTCAGCCCCATGGTCCAGGCCAGCTTCGTGGACGGGACCCTCTTCACCCTGCCCACCGCGGTGCGCACCCTGGCCCTCTTCTACAACAAGGACCTGATGGAGCAGGCTGGCCTGGATCCGGAAAACCCGCCCAAGACCCTGGCCGAGCTGGAAGAGCAGGCGGTCCAGTGCACCAAGATGGACGCCAACGGCAACTACGAGATCATGGGCTTCCCCGTCTCCATGGGTGGCCAGGCCCACCACTGGTTCCGGGAAGTGCTGCTGCGCCAGTTCGGCCAACAGCCCTACAGCGACGACTACCGCAAGGTGCTTTGGAATGCCAGCGATGCCGGCTATGCCGCCTGGCATGAGCTGCTCAAGTTCCAGACCGAGCTGAAGACCGGGGACGCGACCCTCTTCGACGGCGATCCCAACTTCTTCCTGAACGGCCGGGCCTGCTTCCACATCGATGGCTCCTTCCGCCTGGGCACCATCGCCAGCCAGGCCCCCGACCTCAACTTCGGCGTGATCGAGTTGCCGGAGTACAACGGCGTCAAGAGCACCTTCGGCAGCTACTGGACCCACGGCATCACCAAGAAAGCCGCTGCGGATCCCCGGCGCATGGAGGCGGCCGTCAAGTTCCTGCAGTTCATCACCAGCCCGGAGGCCGGCTCGCTGTGGGTGAAGATCGTGGGTGAGCTGCCGGCCCAGCTCTCCGCCGCCAACGATCCCGAGCTGCTGGCCGATCCCAAGCTGGGCGCCTTCGCCGCTGGCCTGCCCTACGCCCACGCCACCTTCTTCGTGGACGAGAGCAAGGATCGCCAGGCCCTCATCGACGCCTACGACGCGGTGGTCCTGACCGGCGCCGACCCGGACCAGGAGCTGGACTTCGCCGTGCAGACCGTCCAGGAGCTGTTGGACGAGTTCTGGGCGAGCCGCTAGGGTCGTAGCCTGGGTTGCCCCATCTGGAGAAGCGCCTGAAGGGGGCCTTCTGGCTTCCCTTGGGCCTCCCCAGATGGGGCGCCCTTGATGGTAGAAAGTAGCCACATCATGAGACTGACTCTGCGCCAACGCCAGGTCGTCTGGGCCTACATCTTCCTCAGCGTCAGCCTGGTCTTCTTTGTGGTGATCCGCTGGTATCCCACGATCCTGGCCTTCAACATCAGCTTCCGGGACTGGAACGTCTTCGAGGCGGGCGGTCCCTGGGTCGGCCTGCAGAACTACCAGGAGATCTGGGCCGATTTCTTCAAGCCCCGCAGCGCAGTGCGGGCCGCCTTCTGGAACACCGTCCGCTACGTGGTGCTGGGCGTGCCTACGCAGATGGCCCTGGGCCTGGGCATCGCCATGCTCCTGGGGCAGATCCGGCGTTTTGTGGGCTTCTTTCGGGCCGCCTACTTCATCCCCTACGTGACCTCCTTTGTGGCTGTGGCCTTTGTGTGGAACTGGCTTTACGCGCCCCAGAGCGGCCTCATCAACCAGATCCTGCAAGCCTTCGGGCTGCCGCCCCAGCCTTTCACCAAGAGCCCGAACCAGGCCCTGCCGGCCATCACCGCGGTGGCCGTGTGGCGCAGCCTGGGCTTCACGGTCATCATCTTCCTGGCCGGCCTCCAACAGATTCCGGACATCTACTACGAGGCAGCCCGCATCGACGGCGCCAACCGCTGGCAGATCTTCTGGCGGGTGACCCTCCCCCTCCTCAACCCGGTCATCGTCTACCTGTCGGTCCTGCAGACCATTTCCTTCCTGCGCATGTTCGACCTGGTCCAGAACATGAGTGAACAGGGACAGGGAGGCCCCTTGAAGAGCACCACCACCGTGGTGCTGGAAGTCTACCGGGAGGGCTTTTCCAGCTACAACATGGGCTATGCCGCCGCGCTGACGGTTATCCTGTTTTTTGTGATCTTGCTGATCACCATCTTCCAGCTGCGCGTCCTCTCCCGCCGGGTAGAGTACTAACGCGCGGGCTCAGCTTTATGCAGATGGGTAGAGCGGAAAGAATGCCATGACAACTTCGTTGGAATCCAGTCCAGAACGGACCCTGCAGCTCGCCGAACAGGTGGTGGGTACCCCTGTTCGGGCGCGAAAGCAGTTTTCATGGACCATGCTGATGGCCTACGTGCTCTTGAGCCTGGGCGCGGCGGTGATGATCGTCCCCTTCCTCTGGATGCTTCTCACCAGCCTGAAGCCGGCCACGGAGTTGGTCCAGTTCAGCTTCCTGCCCAAGCAGCCCACCCTGGAAAATTATCGCCTGGTGCTGACCACCAGCAGCTTTGGCCGCTGGTACTTCAACAGTCTCCTGATCGCCACCATCAGCACCCTGAGCGTGGCCTTCTTCGATTCGCTGGTGGGCTACACCCTGAACAAGTTTGAGTTTCCCGGCAAGAACATCATCTTCCTGGGCATCCTGGCCACGCTGATGGTGCCCACGGAGATGCTCATCATCCCCTGGTACACCATGAGCGTCCAGTGGGGCTGGCACCAGGGCGCCATGCAGTACTGGGGCATCGTCTTCCCCGGCGTGATCACCGCGGTGGGCATCTTTCTCATGCGCCAGTTTTTCGACGGCGTCCCCAATGAGCTGCTGGACGCGGCCCGCATGGACGGCCTGCACGAGTTCGGCATCTGGTGGCGGGTGGCCATGCCCCTGGTCAAGCCGGCCCTGGCCGCGCTCTGCATCTTCAATTTCATCGGCAACTGGAACGCCTACCTCTGGCCCCTGATCATCGCCAGCGCCCGAGCCTACTACACCCTGCCGGTGGGCCTCAGCTTCTTCCGGGGCGAATCCACCACCCAATGGGAAAAGATCATGACCGGCGCCAGCCTGGCGACCGTGCCCCTGCTGATCGTCTTCATCATCTTCCAGCGCCAGATCATCAAAGGGATTGCCCTCACCGGGCTGAAGGGTTGAGATGTCGTTTCGTTTTCCCCACCCCACCTACAGCCGGACGGTCCTGCAGCCGGCCTACCGGGACGCCCAGGCGTACCTGTACGGCCCCATGCTGGCCGCCCACGAAGCCCACGCATTGATGCTGGCCCACTGCCAGATCATCAGTCAGGACAACGCCCGGGCCATCCTCCGGGCTGTGGCCCACCTCCGAGAGCAGCCGGCCGAAGAGCTGGGGTATCAGCCCGGCGTGGAGGACCTCTTCTTCCGGGTGGAGCAGGCTATCATCCAGGAGGCCGGCGCGGACTTTGGCGGCAACTTGCAACTGGCCCGCAGCCGCAATGACCTGGGGCAGGCCCTCTTCCGGATGGCCTTCCGGGAACAGCTGCTGGCCCTCTACGACGACACCCTGCGCCTGCGGGAAACGGTGCTCCACCTGGCCCGGCGCCACCTGCATACCCTCATGCCGGGCTACACCCACACCCAGCCCGCCCAGCCCACCACCTTCGCCCACTACCTGGCCGGCGTCCTGAGCTTTCTGGCCGACGACCAGCGACGCCTGGCCGCCGCCTACGCCAGCGTCAACCGGTCCCCCCTGGGCGCTGCCGCCTTCACCGGCACCGGCTTCCCCATCGACCGGCTGGAGGTGGCCTCGCTGCTGGGCTTCGACGATGTCATCGCCAGCACCCACCACAGCATCGGCGCCGGCGATCACCTGACCGACATGGCCTTTGCCGTCCAGTCCCTGGCCATCGGCCTGAGCCGGGTCACCCGCGACCTGCTCTTCCTGGCCACCCAGGAGGCCGGCGGGCTGCACATCCACGACAGTTTCATCCAGATCAGCTCCATCATGCCCCAGAAACGCAACCCGGTGGTGTTGGAGCATTTGCGCGCCCGCCTCAGCCGGGCCATCGGCGCCGCCCAAACGGTGGCCATCCAGTGTCACAACATTCCCTACGGCGATACCCAGGACATCGAGGACGAGATCCTGCCGCCCCTCCAGGAGGCCCTGCAGACCGCCCGGGACTGTGTGAGCCTCTACACCGACGTCTTCGCCACCCTGACGCTTCACCAGGAGCATCTGCGCCGGCGGGCCGGGGAAGGTTTCACCACCGCCACCGAACTGGCCGACACCCTGGTGCGGGAGGCCGGCCTGCCCTTCCGCCTGGCCCACCACGTGGTGGCCACCCTGGTGCAGCGGGCTGTCCAGGATGGGGTCGCTGCCACGGATCTCTCCCTCGACCGGCTGCAAGAGGCTGCCCGGGAGGTGTTGGGCCGGGAGGTGGCTCTCTCCCAGGAGCAGTTCCAGCAGGCTCTGGATTCAGTTCACTTCGTGGAAGTTCGCAACGGCTTGGGCGGCGCCGCGCCCCAGGCGACGGGGACCCTGCTGGATGGGCTGGCCCAGGGGCTGGAGCGGGACAGGGGCTGGCTTTTCACGGCCCGCCACCGCCTGGCAGAGGCAGATCGCCGTCGCCAGGCCGGGGTGCAGGCGCTGATGGGCTAGGCGACTATTCCCACGCCGGGATCTCCAGCTGCCGGGATAGTGCCAACATGGCCTCCTGGTACGCTTCCATGGTGGCCTGCACCGATCCCTGCCAGTAGATGGGCTCGCCAATGATCACATCGGCGAAGAAGGGAACGAGGAGGAAGTCACCCCGGGGCAGGGCCTTGCCCAGCCCGTGCATGAAGACCGGTATGATGGGGACGGACGGGTTGCGCTCCACCAGGCGGGCGATGCCGGTTTTGAAGCGGCTCAACTGTTCCGGCATGCCCCGGGAACCCTCCGGGAAGATGAGCAAGATCTCCTGATTCTCCAGCGCCTGGCAGAGGGGCGCCAGGGGATCGCTGCGATGATCCCGTCGCTGGCGGTCAATGGGCAGGATGCGCATGATGTTCAGGCTGAACCAGGCCAGGGCCTTGTTACGCAAGAAATAGTCGGCCGCCGCCACCGGCCGCACCCGGTGCAGGACCGACAGGGGCCAAAGCGAGAGCAAGGTCAGGGTGTCCAGGTGGCTGTTGTGATTGGGCGCGACAATGGCCGGCCCCTGGAGGGGAAGCCGCTCCTTGTTGCGTACGTTGAGCCCGATGATCACCATGATCAGCGGCCGTACGATCAGGAGAAAAAAGAGGGCTTGTAAGAGTCGCACTGCCAGACCTTCCTTCCCGGGTGGGATCCCCTGGCGCGTGTTAGCCGAACCACTGGGTGACGATGTAGAAAAAGAGCGGCGCCGTGTAGACGAAGGCGTCGATGCGGTTCATGACGCCGCCACTGCCCGGCGTCATGGTACTCCGATCTTTGAGCTGGAGGTCAGCCTTGATGGCCGAGAGGATCAGATAGCCGATGAACGCGCCCACGGCGATGAGCACGCCGCTGAGCACCGCCTGCCCGGCGGTGAATGGGGTCATCCAGGGGGCCACTAGCCAGGCCACAGGGATGCTGACCAGGATGCTGCCCACCAGGCTGGCCCAGTTGCGGGTTTGGGTGACCTTCAGACTCAGCCGGGGGTGGCGAAAACGCTTGCCGAAGAAGTATTGGGCCGCATAGTTGAGCTGGGCCAGGGAGACCAGAAATAGAAACAAGCCCAAGCCGTGGCCATTGCCGTGGGTATCGGGTCGAAGCACAGCCAGGTAACCCAAATACCCCAGGCTGAACACCGTGGTCAAAATGCCCCACCCTAACATGCTCCACGCCCTGAGAAATCCCCGCGTCTCCCCCACGATGACCATGAGCACCGGCAGCACGAGAAAGACATGCACAGGCACAAACAGGGTAAAGAGCCGCTGCCAATCCATCCCAATTAAAAAAAACTGGATGGGAATGGAGAGGTAGGCCCAAAAGAGGATTCGCCGATCGGCGCGCCGGGTGGGGGTGATGGACAGATATTCCTTGAGGCCCAGGAAGGCAATAAAGGCCACGTAGAAAAGCAAGATCTTCGGGCTGTAGAGCAGGGCCAGCAGATAGAAGAGGGCCATACCCCAGAGAAACCGGATCCGCGAGCCGATTTTGGGCAGGTTCTGATTCGGCCGGAACTGCAACAATGCCCCATAGATCACGGTCGTTAACGCCAGGATCCCCATCACTATCCCGGTGGCCACCGCCAGATCGGAGAGGTCGGCGCCATTCATCAACCCCACCACCTTTGCCGTGAATGTTGAAAGTATGAACGTCGAAGTTGCTGTGAAGATCGGAAATGTAGACCGATGATGTAGGGGTATTGTGACGCAAGAGACCCATTTAGCCAAATCGTCCATCCAGCCCTGGCGCGTGGTGGATGGAGGCCACCGCGCGCCGGATGGCGTCGGCGCTGAGCTCCTCCAGGGGCAGATAGCGCGCCCCCAGCAGGCGGGCCAGCTCCCGGGCGGCGCCCACCTTCACGAAGCCCTGCTCACAGTCCAGCACCACCGTCTGCACGGGTAGCCGGGCCAGCATGCGGGCCGCGTCCTGGGGCGGTGCCCCCACGTTGGCCCGCCCGTCGGTGACCAGCACCAGCAGGGGGCGGAGGGCAACCTGCCGCCGCAGGTAGCGGTCCAGCACGTCCGCCGCCAGGGTCAGGCCGGCAGTCAACGGCGTCCGGCCGCCGGTGGGCAAGGTGCGCAGCCGCCGTTCGGCCAGCTCCGGCGCGTGGGTGGGCGGGACCAGCAGCTCCGCCCCCGAACCCCGGAAGGCAATCAGACCCACCCGATCCCGCTTCTGGTAGGCATCCATCAGCAGGCCGAGCACCGCCCCTTTGACGGCCATCATCCGCCGGCGGGCCGCCATGGAGCCGGACGCATCCACCACGAAGAGCAGGAGGGTGTTATGTCGGGTCTGACGCACCTTGACCCGCAGATCTCCAGGGTGGACGGAAGGCCACCCGCCGGCCACATGGGGTGTCCGGCCCATCTGGCGCAGGGCTGCAGCCCGCAGGGTGGCCCCCAAAGCCAGGTCCCGGATGGCTCCCCGGGGGCGCGCGGCCCCCACCCACCGTCCACCTTCGCTAAACCCGCGGACATGGCTGCGGCGCCCACTGGCCACCTGGGTGCTCCGGTGGGCTAAGGGCGCCGTCGCCCAGAGCTGTCTGTCCTGCCGGATGGTAAAGGGTGGGGAAGGGGTAAAGATCTGCTCCCGATTGCCGGAGCTTTCCGGATTTTCGGCATTTTCCGGCGCCTCACTCATCCTCCTGATCGGCGTTGTCCCCGCTCTCCTGCTCCCGGTTGCGGGGGCGGCTGGAGCGTTCCTGGTGCTGCTGGATGAGCTCTTCCAACTCCTGCTGATCCAGGCCAGGCTCTTCAAAGGGTTGGCGCCGGCGCCGGTGGGGCAACACCAGCCGTGCCGCCCGGCGCACGTCGTCCACCGTCACCTGGGTGCGGCCTTCCCACGCAGCCAGGGTTTGGGCCGTCTTGTAGAGGGTGATGTCGGCGCGCAGGCCGTCCACCCCGCTGCCCGCGCAGATGTGGGTGATCAGCTCCAGCAGGCCGTCCGAGAGGGCGACCTGGGGCAACAGGGCCCGGGCGTGGACGATCTTTTGGGCCAGGGCTTCTTCCTCCGCGGCGAATTGCGCGACGAACGCGGCCGGGTCGGCTTCGTAGGCGATGCGCCGGCGCACCACCTGGGCCCGGACGGCAGGGTCTGTCGGGCCGGCCACTTCCACGGCCAGTCCGAAGCGATCCAGCAGTTGGGGCCGAAGCTCCCCTTCCTCCGGGTTCATGGTGCCAATGAGGACGAAGCGGGCCGGGTGGCAGGCGCTGATCCCCTCCCGCTCCACGGTGTTGACGCCGGAGGCCGCCGCGTCCAGCAGAAGGTCCACCAGGTGGTCGGGCAACAGGTTGACCTCATCCACGTAGAGGACGCCGCCGTGGGCTCGGGCCAGCAGGCCCGGTTCGAAGCGTCGGCGACCATGCTGCAGCGCGGCCTCGATGTCCAGCGTGCCCACCACCCGGTCGTCGCTGGCACCCAGGGGCAGCTCCACGAAGGGCGCGGCCCCGTTTGCGACGGTTGGCCCGGCCAGGATTTCCACGCCCTGCTCGCTGCGCAGCTCGATCTGGAAGCCATCCTGGCTGGCCGGCGGTAGGAGCGCGGCCAGGGCCCGGGCCGCGGTGGACTTGGCCGTGCCCTTCTCCCCGCGGATGAGCACGCCGCCGATGGCCGGGTTGACCGCGTTCAGCAGCAGGGCCAGTTGCATCTCCTCCTGGCCGACCAGGGCGGAAAAGGGGTAGTGGGTTCTCTGTCGTCCGTTCAGTTCCATGGGTGTCTAAGATCGTCCTTCCAATACACCATCCATCTCCAGGTAGAGCTCCCGCAGCCGGGCCAGGGTCTCCGGATCCGGCTCGGCCCACATGCCCCGCTGCGCGGCTTCTAGCAGGCGCTCGCTGATGCTCTTCAGCGCCCATGGGTTGCTCTGGCGGAAGAATTCTTGCATCCGGGGATCCAGGGCATAGGTCTGGGCCGTCTGCTGGTACATCCAGTCGTCCACCACCTGGGCCGTGGCGTCGTAGCCGAAGAGATATTCCACCGTGGCGGAGAGTTCCAGCGCACCCTTGTAGCCGTGGCGACGGATGCTTTCGATCCACTTGGGGTTGACCACCCGGCTGCGGAAGACCCGGTAGGCCTCCTCCTGCAGGCTGCGCACCCGGGCCCGGGCCGGGTCGCTGTTGTCGCCGAAGTAGCTCTTGGGGTTGCGGCCATTGAGGGCGCGGATGGCCGCAATCATGCCGCCGTGGTACTGGAGATAGTCGTCGCTGTCGAAGATGTCGTGCTCCCGGTTGTCCTGGTTCTTGACCGCCACCTGTACGCCCTTGAGCAGGGTCGTGAATTCATCCCGCGCGTCGTCGCCGTAGACATCCTGGCCGTAGGCATAGCCGCCCCAGTGGATGTAGGCCCGGGCGAAGTCACCGACGTCCTGCCAGTTCTGTTCGTGGATCAAGGGCAGGATGCCCGCGCCGTACGCGCCCGGCTTGCTGCCAAAGACCCGGTAACTGGCCCGGCGGGCTGCCTCGCCGTCGTCCCGGCCCGCGGCAATCTGGCGGGCCAGGTCGTGGAGAAAGTGCTTGCGCACGAAGTTCTGGTCGGTGGGCTCATCCAGCTCGGCCACCAGGCGGACGGCCTTGTCCATCAGCGCGATGAGGTGGGGGAAGGCGTCCCGGAAGAAGCCGCTCACCCGCATGAGCACGTCGACGCGGGGGCGGCCCAGCTCCGCCAGGGGGATGACCTGGATGTCGGTAATGCGGCGGCTCTCCGGCTGCCAGACGGGGCGCACGCCCAGCAGGGCGAAGCATTGGGCGATGTCGTCGCCCTGGGTGCGCATGGCGCTGGTGCCCCAGATGCTGATGCCCACCCGCTCGGGCAAGGCGCCTTCCTCCTGGCGGTAGCGCTCCAGGAGTTCATCGGCCAGCTGCTGGCCCACCCGCCAGGCCGCCTGGCTGGGGATGGCCCGGGGATCCACCGCGTAGAAGTTGCGGCCGGTGGGGAGGATGTGGGCCATGCCCCGGGTGGGCGCGCCGGCCGGCCCCGCGGGGACGTAGCGGCCATCCAGCGCAGCCAGGATGTGCTCGATCTCGGCGTCGCTCTGGCGGATCAGGGGAACCAGGGTGTCGCAGATGAAGTGGAGTGCCGCCTGGATGGCGCGGAACGGGGCAGAGGCGTCGGGTCCATTTTCGAAGCTGGCAAACGCCTCATCCACCACCCCAGGGATTTGCGCCGGGTCGAAGTGGGCGCGCGCCAACCCCTGGATCAAGGCCAGGCAGAGGCCATCCACCACTTCCACCACATCGGCATGGGTAGCGCAGACCCGGGCCTCGCCCTGGCCTTTCTGTGCCACATGCCAGGCACTGGGCAATCGCTGCCCAGGTTTTTGTAACAGCTGGTCCAAATCCCAGCCCAGCGCCGCCGCCACGCCGGCCCGCAGGCTGGGCACGTCGCCATTGGGGAGGCGGGTGAGCGCGCGCAGGAGGTGGCAGAGCTGATCGCCCTCGGGCACGTGGCCCAACACGTGGAGCCCGTCCCGGATCTGGAGGCTGCCCAGCTCGCAGAGGTAGCCGTCGATATCCTCCAGCAGGTGGGCGAAGTCGGTGGCGTTCATCTCGGCCAGGGTGAGGGGCGTGCCGTCATCGGTGTAGCTGCCGTCCCACTCGTGGGTGTGGTCGCCGTGGTCCACCGTGCGCAGCAGGGTGGCGATATCCCGGTCCAGGTGGGTGCGCTGCATGAGTTCCCAGATCTGCTGTTGCACCAGGGGAAGCTTGGCGGGGTCCATCTGCTCCACCTGGTAGTACTCGTCCACCAGCTGGGTGAGCAGGGCCAGCTCGCCGTAGACGTCGGCGCTGGTCATGGGCGGGATCATGTGGTCCACGATGACCGCGTGGGCCCGGCGCTTGGCCTGGGCCCCTTCGCCCGGGTTGTTGATGATGAAGGGGTAGATCAGGGGCAGGTCGGCCAGGAAGGCGTCGGGGAAGCACTCCTGGCTCAGGCCGATCCCCTTGCCTGGCAGCCATTCCAGGGTGCCGTGTTTGCCCATGTGGACGATGGCATCCGCGCCCCAGCCGCCTTCCGCCTGGGGCGTGGCCAGCCACTTGTAGAGGGCGTAGTAGTTGTGGGGGGGCGGCAGGTCCGGCGTGTGGTAGATGGCGTCCGGGTCCATGCCGTAGCCCCGGGGCGGCTGGATGGCCACGAAGACGTTGCCCAGCTCCAGGCCGGCCAGGGCGATGTGTCCCCCGCGGCTGCCCGGCTCCCGATGGACGTAGGCCTCGCCGGGCGGCTCGTGCCAGCGTTCCTGCATCCGCGCCCGCTGGGAGGGGGTGAGCTGGTCGAACCAGGCGGCGTAGCGGTCGATGGGTACCCGCCCGGCTGCCCGGGCTAGCTGGCTCTCGGTGAGCACGGTCTCGTCGTAGGAGCAGCGGTCGATGAGCTCATGGAGGAGGGTGTCGCCGTCGGGCGGCAGGTTCTCCAGACGATAGCCGGCGGCCTGCATCCGGGCGAAGAGGCGCATGAGGGACGCCGGGGCATCCAGCCCCACCGCGTTGCCGATGCGGTCGGCCTTGCCGGGGGAATTGGTGAGGACGAAGGCGACCCGCTTTTGGGCATTGGGCTTGCGGCGCAGGGTGGCCAGGCGGAGGGCCAGCCGAGCCACCGCCTGCACCCGGTCCGGGACGACGCGGTACTTGAGCCGGACGCCCGCGCCATCGTCCGGCTGCTGGGGGTCCCGGTTGGCTTTGAAACTCACCGGCACGGTAATGATGCGCCCGTCGAATTCAGGCATGGCCACGTTCATGGCCCCATCCAGGGGCTGCAGGCCCCGCAGGCTGAGGCGCCACTCCTCCTCGTCCATGCCGCTGGTGATGGCCTGGAGGATGGGGACGTCCAGGGCCTGGAGCGCGTCCACATTCCAACCGGGCGCCGGAACTCCGCCGTCGTCCAGGCCGCCCATGGCAAAGGAGATGGTGCAGATCACCGCGTCCACCCGCCGTTGGCCCTCTTCGTCGTAGAAGAAGTCGAAGGCCGCAGGCCGGGGTCGGTCGCTGCCGTGGGCGGCCGGGGACTGCTCCTTGAGGGTGGTGGTGAAGACAGGCAGGGGGAAACCGCCTGCTTCTTCCACCGCGGCGGCCAGGGCATCGACGAAGTCGGTGTTGCCGCTCAGGTAGTGGCTGCGGTAGAAGAGGATGCCCACCACAGGCCTGTCGTCGGGTGGTTCGGCCCGGATGCCGGGCGGGCGGTAGATGCCGTGACGGGGCTGCTCCACGGGCAACTCGTAGCCCCAGCCGCCGGCCAGCAGATGGTCGGCCAGGAAGTGGAGCATCTGACGCAGGTTGTCCACGCCGCCGAACTGGAGGTATCGGTAGACATCGTGAACCACCGGCGCGGGCACGGTGCTGTAGGCCAGGGATTCGGGGTCCAGCCCTTCCGTGCCCGGCACGCAGATCAGGTCTATGTGCCGTTGACGGGCGGCTTCGGCCAGGAGGTCGAAGCCGTGACGAAAGCCCGAGCGCCCGCCGTGGGTTCGCATAACCACCACCTGGACGTCGTCCAGGCCGGTGCGGATTAGCTCCTGGACATGGGCCTCGGTGGGGAGGCTCAGCAGGTTGAGGCCGGTCACCGGCGGGAAGTCGGCCGGCAGATCGGCTGTGGCCCGTTCCAGGGCCAGCAGGTCCGTATCCGCGTGGGTCAACAGCAGGATGCGGGAGCGCAGCAGCGCATCCACCGACTGGCCGGGATCCACAGGTTCCACAGACAAAGCCGTCTCTGCCTCCTCTGTGGATCTGCCATCCCCGGTGGAGACGCTTCCGGTCCAGCCGAAGCCGTTGAAGGCATGCTTCACCAGCCCGGGCGGCGGCGGCAGGTAGCGGTCCGCGGCCAGCATGGTGTCGATGTAGTCGAAGATGGCCAGGATGAGCCGCTCGTCGTTGATGGAGTGAAACCAGATGGGGTGGCCGTCGAAGAGGAGCAGGGCGACGTTGGCCAGGGCGCAGGGACCCAGGCAGCCGGCATGGTTGAGGTGCACCTTGTTGCGCAGCTTGCGCCGCTCCCACTCCCGATAGTAGAGGTCGTGGGGCACAGGTGCGAAGCCCCGTTCCGTGTGTCCACAGCAGCAGCCGTTTTCACAGACGAAGAGCTGCCCTCGCTGCCGGGGCACGTTGATGGGCTTGCCGTCCGGCCGGATGACGTAGTTTCGAGTCTTCTTTGCCATTGTTCACTCAATATTCAATCCCCGCCTGGGCCCGGATCCCTTGTTCGTGGAAGGGGTGTTTGATCTCCCGCATCTCGGTCACCAGGTCGGCGAAGTCGATGAGGTTCTGGGGCGCGTAGCGGCCGGTGATGATGAGATGCAACATGGGTGGCTTGTGGGCCTCCAGCCAGGCCAGCACCTCGTTGACGTCCAGCCAGCCGTAGTGGAGGGGATAGGTGAACTCGTCCAGGATCAGCAGGTCGTAGCCCCCGTGGAGGATGCGCTCCTGGGCCACGGCCCAGCCATGGCGCGCCCGGGCCTCGGTCTCGTCCATGTCGTCGCTGGTCCAGGTCCAGCCGTCGCCGGTGTTGATCCAGTCGATGCCGCCCATGCGTTCGGCCGCCTTGATCTCACCGAAGCGGGCATGCTCGTTCTTGAGGAACTGGATGACGCCGACCTTCATGTTGCGCCCCCAGGCCCGGGTCATGACGCCCAGCGCGGCCGTGGTCTTGCCCTTGCCGGTGCCCGTGTTGACGATCACCAGCCCCTTTTTCTTGCGGGCCCGGCGTACGGCCGCCCTCACCGCGGCGGCGGTGGCTTCCTGCTCGTCCGGCATCTCATTGGGTGCTTCATCCGGCGTCTCGGCAGACGTGGTGGGCTCGTCGGCCGCCTGGGCATCCTCTTCCAGCCGGGCCTCCAGCGGACCATCTCCCCGAACGTGCGGCGGGTAGGCTGGCTCCTGGCCCGGCGGGTAGAGGCGGTGGAAGATCCGATCCGCCACCGGCCGCCCCTCCAGGATATGCTCCCGGTAGATCCGTTCCAGGGTGGCCTCGTCCACGCTGTGGTACCAGATGCCCTCCGGGTAGACGACCACGATGGGACCTTTCTGGCAGACGCCCAGGCAGTCCACCAGGCTGCATTTCACCCGGTGGGGGTTGCGCAGCTTGTTGAGGCCGGACTGCCGGTTGAGCTCGGCCACCCGGCGCTGGAGCGCCTCGCCCAGTTCGGGCGCCGCGCAGTCGCCGTGGTTGCAGATCAATATGTGTCGTCCGTAGGCGCGCATGGAAGGCGCGGTGGGTTTGTCCATCATCTGGCTCCTTTCACCGTCAGCGGGATACCCGCCACCAACAGCAACACCGTCTCGGCCCGGCGGGCCACAGCCTGGTTGGCCCACCCCAACAAATCCCGGTAGGCCCGGCCCAGGGGATAGGGCGGCACCACCCCCATGCCCACTTCGTTGGAGACCACGAGGAAATGGGCATCTACCTGGTCCACGCAGCGGAGTAAGCCCTCCACCTCTTCGGCCACCGCTGTGCTGGCCGCCTGGACAAAGGGATCCTCAAAGGGGAGCAGCACATTGGCGACCAGCACCGTCAGGCAGTCTACCAGGATCACCGGTGGCGCAGGGCGGGCCAGGATGGCCGCGCCCACCTGGTGGGTGGCTTCCAGGGTCTGCCAGGCGGGGGGACGCTGGGCCCGGTGGCGGGCAATGCGCGCCTGCATCTCCTCATCGTGGGCCGCGGCGGTGGCCACATAGAGCACGTCATCCCCGGCCAGCCGCCGGGCCATCTCCTCGGCGTAGGCGGTCTTGCCGCTGCGCACACCGCCCAAAATCAACGTCAACGCTCCCATCCCACTCCCTCACCCAATCTTCAATCTTTTAATCTTCAACCCCGCCACCAACAATCCCACGCCCAACAGCGACGCCAGCCAGACCATCTTCACGGCCCGGGGGATCTCCGCCGGGGTGGGAGTGGGCTGCCCCTCGCCCAGGACGTAGTGGCCTTCCTTGGCCAGGGCTACCCCCAGGGCGCCGGCCATGGCGGCCATGGGGTGGCCAGCGTTGGGGCTGGCCGTGCAGCCGTGATCCCGCCGCCAGACCCGCCAGGCCCGCCGGGGATTCTCCCCAGCCAGCCACGCGGCCAGGACCAACAGCCCGGCGGTCAGGCGGGCCGGCACCAGGTTGGCCAGGTCGTCCAGGCGGGCCGGGGCCTTACCCAGCCACTCCCGGGCTGGATCCCGGTAGCCCAGCATGGCGTCCCCGGTGTTCACGAAGCGGTAGGCCATGGCCGCCGGTAAGCCCCCCAGCCCGTAGTAGAAGAGGGGCGCCAGAACGCCGTCGGAGCAGTTTTCGGCCAGGGACTCGATGGTCGCGGCTGCCACCTGCCCGGCGTCCAGTGCCCGGGTGTCCCGGCTGACCAGGTGCCAGCCCAGCAGCCGGCGCGCCGTGGGCAGATCGCCGGCGGCCAGGGGCTCGTGGACGGCCCGGGCGGCCCCCATCAGCCCCCGCAGCGAAAAGGTGCTCTTGAGCAGGAGGGCCTGGAGCAACCAGCCCCAGGGGCGGGGCAGACGGGCGGCCAGCCATTCCGCGGCTCGGGCCAGGACGGCCACCGCGGCTCCGCCCCCCAGGGCAATCCCGGCGCCCATGAGCAGATACGCCAGGGGACTTCTGCCGGATCCCTGGGCCCGGCGCTGGGCTGCGGCAATGGCCTGCCCCATCCACGCCACCGGGTGCAGCCGGTTGGGCGGGTCGCCCAGGGCCAGGTCCAGCAGCAGGGCCAGGCCCGTCACCCAGGCCCGCTCCCCCGCCGGCCTCACCGTATCCCTCCGCTGCCGGCTGTGAACCAGAGCAGCACCGCTGTTTCCACCAGCACACAGGTCGCCCCGTAGAGGTCGCCGGTCAGGCCGCCGATGCGCGCCACGGCAAAGCGGCCTGCCAACCAGGTGACCAGCAGCGCCAGCACCAGCGCGCCCGCTCCCCACCAGCCGCCCACCCCGAGGCTGATCACCCCGGCCGTGACGCTGCCGAGGAAGAGCTCCCGGCGCCCGGCGTGATCTTTCATGGCCCGCCCCAGGCCCTGGGGGCGCACATAGGGGAAGTGGACCAGCGCCAGGCCCATGGCCCAACGTCCCAGCACCGCGGCCAACAGGAGGGGCGTGGTACGGATGGACAGGCTTTCCAGGGCGGCGAACATGGCCAGGAGCACCAACACCCCGCCGGCCACGGCAAACGCGCCCACCCGTTCGTCCCGTAGGATCTCCAGGCGCTGCTCGGGGGTCCAGCCGCCCAACAGCCCGTCGCAGGCGTCCAGCAGACCATCCAGATGCAGCGCGCCGGTCAGCAAGATCCAGGCCGCCAGCAGGAGGGCTGCCGTGACCGCCGGCGGGAAGAGGCGAGTCAGTCCCCAATCCAGCAGGGCCAGGACTGCGCCCAGCAGCAGGCCCACCAGGGGGAAGAAGCCCACAGCGCGGCCCAGCTCCGGCGGGGTGAAGGGGCGGTGCAGGATGGCCGGCGCCCGGGTGAGGAACTGGAGCGCCACCGCCAGGGGCGCCAGCCATCCCACGGCTTTCTGAGCCATCAGGCCCGCTCCGAAACGCCGGCTTCGTCGAAGGTGGCCATCTCGGCCATGAGCTTGCACGCGGCCTCGGCCAGGGAGATGCCCAGCGCGGCGCCGGTGCCTTCGCCCAGGCGCATCTCCAGCTTGAGCAGGGGCTGCAGCCGCAGCCACTCCAGCATGATGCCGTGCCCCTGTTCCACCGAGTGGTGGGCCGCGATCAGGTAGGGGCGCACCTGGGGCGCCAGGGCCACGGCCACCATGGCCGCGGCAGTGGAGATGAAGCCGTCCACCATCACCGGGCGGCGGTGGCCTGCCGCGGCCAGCATGGCGCCGGCGATTCCGCCGATTTCGAAGCCACCCACCTTGGCCAGCACATCCAGGCCGTCCTCGGCAGAGGGGCGGTTCACGGCCAGGGCCCGGCGCACCACCTCCGCCTTGTGGGCCAGGCCGGCCTCGTCCAGCCCGGTGCCCCGCCCCACGATCTCCTGGGGTGGGCGGCCGGTGAACGCCGCGGCGATGGCGGCGGAGGGCGTGGTGTTGCCGATGCCCATGTCGCCCGTGGCCAGGATGTCCAGCCCCCGGGCCAGCTCCTGTTCCACCACCTGCGCACCGGCCAGGAGAGCCTGCACCGCCTGCTCCCGGCTCATGGCCGGGCCCTGGGCGATGTTGCCCGTGCCGGGCGCGACCTTAACCCGGACCAGGGCGCGTGCCAGGGGGTCCTGGTCGGGCAGCTCGGTGGCCACGCCCAGGTCGGCCACCACCACCCGGGCGTCCACGTGGCGGGCCAGCACGTTGATGGCCGCGCCACCCCGCAGGAAATTGGCCACCATCTGGGCGGTGACCGCCTGGGGATAGGCACTGACCCCCTCGGCCACCACGCCGTGATCGCCAGCCATCACCGCGATCACCTTGTGCTGGATGCGGGGCAACGCCTGGCCGGTGATGCCCGCCAGCTGCACGGCCAGCTCCTCCAGGCGGCCCAGGCTGCCCGGGGGTTTGGTGAGCCGGTTCTGGCGGGCGCGCGCCGCGGCCATGGCCGCCTCATCCAGCGGCGGAATTCGACGAATCAACTCCTCCAGATCCATGATTTCCTCTTTAACCCTCAATCTTCAATCTTCAACCTTCAATCAGCGCCTCAATCGCCTGCCAGTTCACCGCCGTCTCCACCGCATCGGCCAGCCGGTCGTACTCCTGCTCCCGCAGGCGCCGGGCCGTTGTGGCGGACGCCTCTTCCACGCCGGTGTGCTCCATGGACTCCGGTCCCGGCCAGCCCAGGCTGCGCAGCCACTCCCGGCGGAAAGATTCGTTCTCGAAGATGCCGTGGAGGTAGGTCCCCCACACCCGGCCATCCGGGCTGCGTGCGCCGTCGGGGATGGATACCGGCCGCCCGCTACGCCGGACCAGGGTGCCCAGGGGCTGGGCCTGGTGCAGGGTGGTCTCCCCGGCGTGGATCTCGTAGCCCTGGAGCAGCTGGCCATCTTCCAGGCGCAGCTCGGCCTGGTGGGTCTGTTTCACCGGGCAGAATTCGGTGGTCACGGGCAGCAGGCCCAGCCCCGGCGCCACGGTGCCGGCCGGCGCTTCGATGCCCAGGGGATCGGCCAGCGTTTGACCCAGCATCTGGTAGCCCCCGCAGATGCCCACCACCGTGGCTCCTTCCCGATGCGCGGTCAGGATGGCCTGGTCCAGCCCTCGTTCCCGCAGCCAGGCCAGGTCGGCCAGGGTGACCTTGGTGCCCGGCAGGATGATGGCGTGGGGCCGGCCCAGCCCGGCCGGGTGGCGGACGTAGCGCAGGTGGACTCCCGGCTCCGCGGCCAGTTCGTCAAACTCGTCGAAGTTGGCGATGTGGGGCAGGTGGATCACCGCGATCTCCACCCCAGGCGCAGCGGCGGCAGCAGGCTCGGGCTCCTCCAGGGCCACCGCGTCCTCATCCGGGATCTGGAGGTCCGGCAGGTAGGGGATGATGCCCAGGGTGGGCACACCGAAGGCCCGCTCCCGGAGCCGTTCTGTGGCGTCGCCCAGCAGGGCCGGATCGCCCCGGAACTTGTTGATGAGGAAGCCCCGGATCTGGGCCCGCTCGTGGGGCTCCAGCAGGAAGAGGGTGCCGGCCAGCGCGGCGAAGACGCCGCCCCGGTCGATGTCGCCCACCAGCAGGCAGGGGGCCTGGGCGTGGCGGGCCATGCGCAGATTGACGATGTCCCCCTGCTTCAGGTTGATCTCTGCCGGGCTGCCCGCGCCCTCCAGCACGATGACGTCGAAGCGGGCAGCCAGCCGGTCGTAGGCAGCCCGCACTTCGTCCCACAGCATGCGCTTGAGCTCGAACCAGTTGGCCGCTTCGATGTGGCCTACGGCCCGGCCGTTGAGCACGATCTGGCTGCGGCGGTTGCCCTCGGGCTTGAGCAGCACGGGATTCATGTCCGTGTGGGGTGGGATGCCCGCGGCCTCGGCCTGGACGATCTGGGCCCGGCCCATCTCGCCGCCCTCGGGCGTGACGCCCGCATTGTTGCTCATGTTTTGGGCCTTGAAGGGGGCCACCCGCACGCCCCGGCGGGCCAGGATGCGGCAGAAGGCCGTGGCCAGCAGGCTCTTGCCAGCGTTGGAGTGGGTGCCCAGCAGCATGATGGCACGGGCCATGGTCACCTCCCGTTCTCTTCTCCGGAGGGCGAGGCCTCCGGCTGCAGGCCCTTCACGGCCCGGAGCATGGCCATCACCGAGGTGCACACCTGCCTGTGCCCGGGAGCCCCCTGACCGCGGGTGACGATCCAGCGGGGGGACGAGGCGTCGCCGTCCACCGCCACGTGAATGGTGTCCGGCGCCTGGGCCGACCCGTTGCGCGCCACGCAGAAGCCTTCCCGCTCTAGCGCCCGGGCAGCCCACAGCGCGGGCAGCCCTTCGCCCTGCAGGCTGACCACGCCCGCGTTCTGGCGGCTGATGTGGAAGGAGCCGCTGTAGGGGTCGAAGGTCACGCCGTCGCTGCGAAAGGCAGCGGTAAACGCGCCATTCAGGACCAGATCCTCGGGGGCGCCCACCGCCAGGGGGCCTCCCATGGGCAGGAGCCACAGGCGATCCGCGCTGCGCAGGGCCAGGTCCAGGTCGTGGGTGGAGAGGAGGATGGCCCGGTTGGTGCGTCGAGCCAGCCCCCGGAGTACGCCCATGATCTCCACCCGACGGGGCAGGTCCAGGAAGGCGGTGGGTTCGTCCAGCAGGATGACTTCTGGCTCCTGGGCCAGGGCCCGGGCGATCATCACCTTTTGGCGCTCGCCGTCGCTGAGCTCGTGGACCGGACGATGGGCCAGGGCCGTCGCGCCTACTGCCTCCAGCGCCCACTGGACCGCCCGGTGATCCTCCCGGGTCAGGCGGCCCATCCAGTCGGTGTAGGGATAGCGCCCCAGGGCCACCAGGTCGTAGGCGTGCAGATGGCCCACGTCCACCCGGTCGGTCAGGACTACGCTCAGGCGCTGGGCCAGGGCCTGGGGTGGGAGGGTGTGAATGTCCACCCCCGCCAGCAGGACCCGGCCGGCCAGGGGTGGCTGCATGCCGGCCAGGGTGCGCATGAGGGTGGTCTTGCCCGCGCCGTTGGGCCCCAGCAGGCAGACCAGTTCACCCGGCTCCAGGGAGAGGTTGAGGTCCCGGGCCACCACCACCGGCGCGCGGCGTCCCCGTTCATAGCCGATGGTCAATCCGTTTGCCTGCAGTTTTCCAGCCATGTTTTTCCCGGCTCCTCAGGCGGCAAAGGTCTTGCCCAGGTTTCCCCGGCGCAGGATAACCCAGACCACCACCGGCGCCCCGATCAGGGCGGTGATGGCGTTGAGGGGCAGGGAGATCTGGCTGCCCGGCAGGTGGGCGATGAGGTCCGCGCCCAGGGCCAGCACCGCGCCCAGCAACGTGGTGGCCGGCAGCAGGATGCGGTGGTCCGAGGTGTTGAAGAGGCTGCGGCCCAGGTGGGGCACCGCGACACCCAGGAAGGTGATGGGGCCGCAGAAGGCGGTCACCACGCCGGCCAGGATGGAAGCACTGCCGATGATGAAGAGGCGGGCGCGGCCCACGGTGAGGCCCATGCTGCGGGCGTAGGTCTCACCCAGGAGCAGGGCGTTCAGGGGTTTGGCCCCGGCGTGGGCCACGGCCATGGCCAGCAGGAGGGACGGGGCCATCACCCGGAGCTGATCCCAGGTGACATCGCCGAAGGTGCCGAAGGTCCAGGTGATGTAGGCCTGGATGCGTTCGGCGATGCTGAAGTAGAGGAGCACGCTGACCAGGGCGCTGGTGGCGTAGCCGAACATGAGCCCCAGGAGGAGCAGGGTCATGGTGCTGTTCACCCGGCGGGCCACCAGCATGACCAGGAGCAGGACCAGCGCAGCGCCCAGGCTGGCGGCCACGGCCAGGCTGAACTCGCCCAGCAGCCCCAGGCCGGCCAGGAGGGTCACGCCGCCGCCGGCGCCTGCCCCCAGCACCACCAGGGCCACGCCCAGGCTGGCCCCCGAGCTGATGCCCAGGATGAAGGGGCCGGCCAGCGGGTTGCGGAAGAGGGTCTGCATCTGGAGGCCGGCGATGGCCAGGCTGGCGCCGGCCAGGCTGGCGGTGATGGCCTTGGGCAGGCGGAATTTGAGCACGATGTTGGCCCATGCCGCCCGCTCCGGCTCCGCGCCCAGCAGGATCTTCAGCACTTCACCCGGTGGGATGTAGACGGAGCCTACCCCGATGCTGAGCAGAAACATGACGACCAACAGGACTGACAGTCCCAGCAGCCCCAGGCGCCATCGGCTGGCCCGGGTCGCCACTTTTGTGGCCGGTGTGGGCTGGACCTGGTAGAGCGTTGTTTGTGCCATGGAAAAATCTCTCCCTGAAAGCTCGGGCGCCCCGCACTCTCTTTACACGTTGTTTTGAGCCACGTTCTAGGCCCCAGAGTCACAGATTGGTAGGTCCGGTCTCCTGGCCGGACATCCGCACCCAACGGGATGGGGACCCGTGTCACGCAGGGATGTGTGACCTACGGACCTGAGGATGCGCACTCCACGATGGGACACGGATGAACACGGCTTGGTAGGTCCGGTCTCCTGGCCGGACATCCGCACCCAACGGGACGGGAACCCATGTCACGCAGGGATGTGTGACCTACGGACCTGAGGATGCGCACTCCACGATGGGACACGGATGAACACGGCTTGGTAGGTCCGGTCTCCTGGCCGGACATCCGCACCCAACGGGACGGGAACCCATGTCACGCAGGGATGCGTGACCTACGGACCTGAGGATGCGCACCCCACGAGAGGGTCACCACCACGACGCGAAGTCGGCATCCTCTGTGGATTGGCTTGAATCTACGGCTCCACCTGCCGGAAGAAGGTCAGCTCGTGATCTGGCAACAGCTCCGGATGGAAGATCTTGACCAGGTCGGCCAGGATGATGTCCGGGTTGGCCACGCCACCTTCCCAGTAGTCGTTGCCGCCCCACTGGTTCACCCGGGCGTTGTTATCGTAGATGCGGCCGTTCTGGAAGGCGGCAAAGTCGGCGTAGCGGGGATCCTCATTGCGCACGTCCTCCAGGGTCTGCCAGCGGCCGGCGTTGGGCAGCCAGTAGTCGGCATCCGCGGCCCGGGCGTAGACCGCCTCGAAGTCCAGGGGGATGCTGCCGGTGGCGTCGGTGTCCGCCCAGAGGTAGTCGGCACCGGCGTCGGCCAGGAAGCGGGCGAAGTAGCTCTTGCCGCCGGAGACCCGCCAGGAGTCGCCCCGGTTGATGCCGGTGAAGACCGTGGGGCGCTCTTCCACCTGGGCGACCTTGTCGGCGATGGCCTGGTAGCGTTCCGCGATCTCCTGGAAATGGGTGGTTGCCTGGGCCTCCCGGTTAAAGAAGAGGGCCACGTACTTGAGCCATTCGGCCCGGCCGAGGGGGGAAGTTTCCATGTAGTCCGCGATCAGGCCCACCTTCAGGCCGGCTTCCAGCAGCTTGGGATGGGTGTCGTAGCGGGGATCGCCGTAGGCGAAGGTCAGCACCAGGTCCGGCTCCAGTTCCAGCACCCGCTCGGTGTTGATTTCCGCGCTGGCGCCGATCTCCTGCACCGTGCCGGCATCGATGCGTTCCCGCACCGCGGGCGTGTTCACGTAGTCGAACTCCTCCACCGCCACCAGGCTGTCCAGCACGCCCAGGGCCTCCAGGTGGGGCAACACGGTGGTAGAGAGGGTGATGAGGCGCCCCACAGGCACCTCGATGATCTGGGATGGGTCATAGCCCTCTGGGGCCGGGGTGCCGCACTGGACCAGCACGTACTGGAAGCTCTGCTCCGCGCCTTGCCAGGGGGTCAGCACGGTGACGACCTTGTAGTGGTTGGCATATTCCACGGTAAAGCCGGTGGCGTAGGTGAGCTCGATCTTCTCCGGGAAGTAGTCGACGGCGGGATCGTACTCCTCCACGCAGCCATCGGTCAGGTTGGCTTCCACCGGTGCGGCGGCCTGGGGCGGTGCTTCGGCCGGCGTAGCCGCGGGTGCTTCGGGGGCAGTCGGTGTGGCCACAGGCGCGACACAGGCGCTGACCAGGGCTGCCAGCAGTAGAAGGGCTGGCCAGAAGGTTCGGAGATTTTTGCGCATGTTCATGACTCCTTTCATGAATGTCCGTCTCATGGTAACTATACAGCCCCCATCTCCCTGATACCGATTGTCTGGCCAAGAGGCATCGTAGGTCACGTTTCCATACGTGACCGCTTGTCCGGTATGGAAACCGGACCTACGGAATCATGAGCGCCACTACGTAAGACAATCGGTATAACCCCCACCGGGAGAAGGGGGGAAAGTGACAGAAAAAAAAGCGGCCCTCGCCGGGGCCGCTCAAGTCTCGTCGTGCGCACATGAAAAACCCGCCGGATTGGCGGGTCGTGCGCTTGGATTCGTGAACGCTCGCCCCCTTTTTCCACGAAGGTGGACTCAAGCAACAGCCAGGGCGGGTATTCGGGCTTGTCGATTCACTCCCGTGGGAGCGGGTCGACCTACCGTTGCGGGCCAGCGCCGGACTGGTCTCAGCGAGACGTCACCGGTCTTCCCCCATTGTGCACCATGCATCCGGGCCATCTGGTGCACCCTGGCTGGTCTTGATATTCGGTTGTGATCTGGGTGCTAGTGTAGCAGAGGCGCGGACCGCCTGTCAATTTTGGATCGGGGGATTTGGACGCTCACAGAGACGCCAAGGCGCGGAGAAGCGAGGGGCCTACACCGGGAGAGCGCATCCCTGGGACATGGAAAGTGCACCAATGGGCCGATCATCCGGCCCGTGCCGGCGCGGGCCGGATCTCGTGGTGGATGGTCAAGGCGTGGTGTTCTTCGGGTTGGGTGCTCCAGGGATCGACATGCACCAAGATCTCGGACAGGTAGGGCAGCGCGTGGAAGAGGTCGTGGCGAAGCTGCTCGGCGATGTGATGGCTGGCCGCGGTGCTCAGGTGCGGGTCAACCGCGATGCCGATGTCGGCGTGCAGGCGATGGCCCATCCAGCGCATGCGCAGCCACTCCAATTCCTGGATCCCGGGCTGCTGGCGGATGACCGCCTCCGCCCGCTCCAGGTGTTCCGGTTCAATGGCATCCATGAGCCGGTACCACATGGTTTTGGTGGCATCCCAGGTGATGAAGAGGATGGCAACGCCGATCAAGATGCCGATGATGGGATCCACCATGGGATAGCCGAGCCAGGAACCGGCAACGGCGAGTAGCACTGCCAGGGACGTCAGGCCGTCGGTGCGGGCGTGCATCCCGTCCGCCACCATGGCGGCGGAGCCAATCTTGCGCCCCACCCGGATCTGAAGCCATGCCACGGTTTCGTTGCCGGCAAAGCCCACCAGCGCGGCCAGGGCCACCCAGCCTAGGTTTGTCAGGGGTTCAGGGTGAAGGAGCTTCTGCAAGGATTCCCAGAAGATGACGCCGGCGCTGAAGGCGATGGAGAGCACGATGAAAATGCCCGCTACATCTTCGGCACGGCCAAAGCCATAGGTGTAGCAGCGTGTCGCCGCCCGCCGCGCCAGGTAAAAGGCGATGAGCAGGGGGACCGAGTTGAGGCCGTCGCCGATGTTGTGCACCGTATCGGCGAAGAGGGCCACGCTGCCACTGAGCCAAACGATGATCACCTGCAGGAGGGACGTAAAGGCCAATGCCCCGAGGGCAATCCAGACCGTGCGGATGCCCTCTTCATGCGCGGCAAAGGCGCTATCGGTGACGAGGGCATCGTGCTGGTGGCTGTGGCCGTGGAGGTGAAAGATGGTGCGAATCCAGCCCCATGGGCCGCCGCCGTGATGGTGGTGATGTCCATCATGGCTGTGGGGATGGGCGTGGGCGTGATGGTGGCCAGATTCGCCATGGTGGCTGTGGGGATGCGGATGATCGTGGCCGTGGGCATGCTCTTCACCTTCATGGGGATGCGTGTGCCCGCTGTTTTTGATTGCCATGATTGTACTCGCGTTTCTAAGGGTGTGTTGTGGATGGCGGCGGTTCTGTTGCTTCCGTCCACTCCCCGGCGGGGGACAGATTGCGGCGGACGTGATCGAGGTGGGAGAGGGCCTCGCGGAAGAGGGCGCCTACGTGTACATCATCAATTGAATAGTAGATCTGATTGCCTGCCCGGCGGGTCCGCACCAAGCGTGTAGCCCGCAACTTGGCCAGATGGTGGGAGACGGCAGAGGGCGAGACCGATACGTACTGGCTCAATTCGTTGACGCTATATTCCTGGCGGGTGAGCAGATAGATGAGCTGGGCCCGGGTGGTGTCGCTGAGGACCTTGAAGATCTCAACAACATCGGCCAGGAGATCGGCTGGCAGCGCATCCGCGTTGAAGAGTGCCGCGTGCCGATTGTGCATGGCCTCCCTCTTTCCTTGATTCGTCTCTTTTTGCATATGAACATATACTCAGGTATTTAAAGTGTAATCCATGGTGGCTATGAAAGTCAAGATTGTCCGCCTGTCGAATTCAATGGGTGGGAGGAGACGCAGTCGCTGTCTGCCGGTGCCGTGGGGCCTCGATATTCGTAGGAGTGGGTTTTCATACTTTCGTAGGTATTCCTTCCCCGTGGCCGGTGATATCATATGCCCTGTTGGGCTCCTCTCGAGGAGAAACTCACATTCTATTCGACATCTTCATCAAAGCGCACGGAAGGAGAAATCCCATGCCCAGCCCATCGATCTCTGGCCGCCGGCAGCGAACCAGCCGGCGCACGTTTCTGCGCGGTGTGGGCGCAGCTGGCCTTAGCCTGGCCCTGCCCAGGTACGCAAGCCAGAGCGCGCTTGGGGCAAACCGCCTCGCGGAGCAGTTCCCCGATCGTCCGAACCTTCTGATCATCCTGACCGACCAGGAGCGTGCGCCCATGCACTGGCCGGCGGATTGGGCCGCAACCAATTTGCCCAACCGCAAACGCATCGACGACCATGGATTGGTCTTTCGCCGGGCGTTCTGCAACACAGCCATGTGTTCACCCAGCCGCAGCACCCTTTTCACCGGGCTCTTCCCATCCCAGCACGGCGTCAAGCACACCTTGACCTCGGGCGGCACCCTCTCGCCCACCGAGCCCACGTTGCCCCTGACGGTCCAGAACATGGCCCACATGTTGGCCTCGGCGGGCTACAATGTCCACTATCGGGGCAAGTGGCATATGAGCAAGGGGGCGGATGGCGGGGAGCCCACTACTGCGGATGTGGCCGCGTACGGCTTTCAGGGGTGGCAACCGCCCGAGGCGGGCGAGAACACCGATCCCGACGGCTTCGGTGGCGGCTGTGCAAATTGGGACCAGCACTATGCGGATCAGGCGGTGAGCTTTCTCCAGAATGTGGACGTGGACAGCGGGACGCCCTTCGCCCTGATCGTCTCCTTTGTCAACCCCCACGACGTGCTCGCCTACCCCCTTACCTGGAACCAACCGAGTAGCGAGGATCCATCCTGTTTCAACTACCTGAACGAGGCGCCGGACTGTTTCAACCAGGGCATCGGCTTGCCCGGTACATTCGATGAGCGGCTGCTCCAAAATTACAAGCCCACGGCCCAGGCTCAATTCCTGGCCCTGGCCGCGGGGGGATTGGGGCCGCTTGCCGGCCCGCTGGACCCCGAGCGTTACGTCAACTTCTACGCCTATCTGCAGAAGGTGGTCGATCAACACATCGGTGCCGTGCTGGACGCGCTGGAGGCCAGGCCGGGCCTGGTGGAGAAGACCCTGATCATCCGTGCTTCGGACCATGGCGAGATGGGGCTCTCCCATGGCGGCATGCGGCAGAAGTCATTCAACGTCTATGAAGAGACCATGCGGGTCCCTTTGGTCTTTTCGAACCCACTTCTCTTCCCCCAGACGGTCTACACCGACGCCCTGGCCTCTCTGGTGGACCTGATGCCCACCCTGGCCTCCCTGGTGGACGTGCCGAACCGGGACAGCTATACCTTTGCCGGCCAAGATCTGAGCCCCATCATCAACGACGCGGTGGCGAACCCGGACAATCCCACCGCCACGGTCCAGGATTCCATCCTGTTCACCTTCGACGATGAGAACGTGGGCGCGCCCAACGGGCAGACTGTAGTCACCCAACCCAACCACATCCGCTGTATCCGGGAGGCCCGCTGGAAGTTTGCCCACTACTTCGATCCCAGCGGCCAGGAACCGTCCCAATACGAACTCTATGATCTGGCCAATGACCCGGACGAACTGCACAACATGGCGGATCCGGCGAATGGTGACTACTACGATCCGGACAAGGTGGCCGAGATGGCCGGCAAATTGGCCGCCAAAGCGGCGGCTGTCGGGGCATTGCCCTATCAAGCCTTTATGCCGGTGATAAACCGGTAGGCTGGGAGAGATTTTTCGGATTGCAGGCAACCTCCGTGAAGTTGCCTGCAATCCTGTCTTTGGCGGTACATTCCCGAACCAAATGGTTGCCTGGCGCGGGGATTAGCCCGGGCGCCGATGGGCGCGGCTCACTCCTCCAGGGCCAGGCCATCCCCATGCAGCTTGAAGATGTACAGCAGGTACAACAACGAGGGAATGAGCACCACCGCACCCACGCCCAATCCAATGGCCAGCAGGCGCAGGGTGATGGCCGGTGCCGCGGTCTCGTGGTAGGTCAGGTCGGGAACCAGGATGTACGGATACTGGGCCATGCCCCAGCCCAGGATGATGCAGGCCACCTGGCCGGCGGCGCTCCAGCGGGCCCACTCGAAGCGCCGCCACCACAGGGCGGCCAGCGCCACCACCGCCAACACGCTGGTCCACAGCAAGAGTAAAGGCGCCCACCAGCTGGTCAGTCCGCTGAAGATGATCGGCGCGCCCTCCCGGGCCAAGAGGAAGACCAGCCCCGCAGCCGGAGCCAGCAGGACCCCCGACACCAGAGCCCGACGCCGGAAGTCCTCCTGCAAGGCCGGATAGCGGCGGGCATCGGCCGCCAGGTAGGCCGCGGCCAGGAAGGCAAAGAGCCCCTGGGCAAAGAGGCCACAACTTAGGGCGAAGGGACCCAGCCAGCCCCGAAAGAAGCCCGTAGTGACGATCCCGCCCTCCACCCGGATCTCCCCGGAAGCCAGCCCCCCCAGGGTCAACCCCATGAAGAAAGGGGTGAGAAAACTGGCAACGCCGAAGACGGTGCTCCAGCGCCGGTGGATGGCGTCGTTCTGGGCGTCGTACTTGCGGAAGACAAAGGCCGAGCCCCGCAGCACAATGCCGATCAAAATCAGGGTGATGGGGATGTGGAGCGCGGTCATGATGGCGGCAAAGGCCACCGGAAAGGCGGTGAACAGGATCACCACCGCCAGGATCAGCCAGACATGGTTGGCCTCCCACACAGGGCCGATGGCCGCGGCGATGGCCTCCCGCTGCAGCCGAGCCCGGGGGCCCCACGCCAACAGATCCCACATGCCGCCGCCAAAGTCCGCCCCGCCCAGGACGGCGTAGAGCAACAACGAGAAAAACAGAGCTGCTACAATCAGGGTCTCAAGCGCCAGCATAGCCTTCCTCCTGCCGCTCCTCTGCCGGGCTCTCGGGCGATTCTAAAAACTGGCGTCGTAGCAGAAAAACCAGGATGACCGAGAGGGCCAGGTAGAGGCCGGTGAAGGTGACAAAGGGGACCACCAGGCCCGTCATGGGCGTGACCGCCTCGGCCGTGCGCATGTAGCCGTAGATGACCCAGGGCTGGCGCCCCAGCTCGGTGACCATCCAGCCCGTCTCGATAGCCACGAAGCCCAGCGGGCCCGCCGCCACCAGGGCACGCAGCAGGAGGGGATGGTCGGGCAGACGGCGTCGCCGCCACCAGAGCCAACCGGCCCACAGGGCCACCGCCAGCATGGCCATGCCCGAGGCCACCATGATGTCGAAGGAGAGATGGACCAGCAGGGTGTTGGGCCAGTCCGAACGGGGGAAGGCCTCCAGGCCGGTTACCTCGGCCTGGGAATCGCCATAGGCCAGGATGCTCAAGCCGTAGGGGATCTCCAGGGCGTAACGGGTGACCATGGCCTGGTCGTCCGGGATGCCGCCCACGATCAGGGGCGCCCCGGCTTCGGTCCGATAGTGGGCTTCCATGGCGGCAAATTTGATGGGCTGGAGCCTGGCCACCTGTTTGGCGCTGAAGTCGCCGCTCAGAATCTGGAGAGGAATGCTGATGCAGGCCACGGCCAGGGCAATGCCCAGGGCCCGGCGGTGAAAGATGTTGCGCAGATCTTTGCGCAGGAAGTAGGCATGGACCGCGCTGACCGCGAAGCCCGTGGCCACGTAGGCCGCCAGGGTCATGTGGAGGACCTGGTGGAACGCGGCCGGGTTGAACATGGCCGCGATGGGGTCAATGTTCACGAACTGGCCATCCACAAAGTCGAAGCCGGTGGGGGTGTTCATCCAGGCGTTGGCCGTAACCACGAAGATGCCGGAGACGGCACCGCTGATGGCCACCAGCACGCCAGACAGCCAGTGGATGAAGGGCGGGATGCGCTTCCAGCCGTAGAGGTAGATGCCCAGGAAGATGGCCTCGGTGAAGAAGGCGAAGCCCTCCAGGGAGAAGGGCATGCCGATGATGGGGCCGGCGTGGGCCATGAAAGTGGGCCAGAGCAGGCCCAGCTCGAAGGAGAGCACCGTGCCCGACACCGCGCCCACGGCGAAGAGGATGGCCGTCCCCTTGGCCCAGCGTTTGGCCAGGTCCAGGTAGCCGGCGTCGCCGGTGCGCAGGTAGAGGGCCTCGGCCACGGCCATGAGCAGGGGCATGCCGATGCCCACCGCGGCGAAGATGATGTGGAAGGCCAGGGACATGGCCATCTGGGAACGGGCGAAGAGAAAATCACTCATGCTTCACTCCCACAAATGCAATCGTTCCAGGATTGTTTTGGCACAGCGCCCTCATCATACCACAACGCTCAGGCGCAGATCGTGAAGCGCGTAACAATTGGGCGAGGGCCAGAGAGTCGTTTTCGCGCCGATGCCCGGTTTGTGCCAGCCATTTCTGATGGCATACAATGGAAGGAGTAATGTTATCTACAACAGGTTGGCGGGACCCTGAGGTCCGAACCAACCGGCGATGAGGCTCGCCTACGTCCAGATCGGGACTGATAGCCTCTATGCGATGGTTCCCAGGAACCTGCGTATAGAGGCTTTTTTTGTGGTTGTATCTCGCAGCGAAAAGGAATATCATCGATGAATCGTTTTATCTGGATCGGGTTGGGCGCTATCCTGGGCGCCAATGCCCGCTACCTGGTGGGCGTCTGGGCCGGCAGCCGCTTTGGCGCCGACTTTCCCTACGGCACGCTGCTGGTCAACATCACCGGCAGCCTGCTGTTGGGCTTTCTGGTCACCCTGTCGGCCGGGCGGCTTCAGCTCTCGCCCGAGTTGCGCCTGTTCCTGGCCGTGGGCTTTTTCGGCTCCTATACCACCTTCTCCTCTTTTGCGGTGGAAAGCATCTTTCTGTTTCAGGACGGCGGCCTGGGGCGCGGCATCTTCAACATTCTGGGCAACAACCTGATCGGGCTGATGGGCGCCCTGCTGGGGGTCTACCTGGCCCGGGCATTGGGCTAAAGGAGGCAGCATGCAGATCCAGGGCAAAGCGAAGCGAGTCCGTATCTACATCGGAGAAGGCAACCGCCATCGGGGCAAACCCCTCTACATGGCCCTCCTGGAGTTCCTGAAACAGGAGGGCGCATCCGGCGCGACGGTGACCCGAGGCCTGGCCGGCTTTGGCGCCCACAGTCGCATCCACACCGCCACCATCCTCACCCTCTCCGTTGACCTGCCCATCGTGGTGGAGTGGGTGGATGCGCCCGAAACGGTGGCCCGGCTGCTGCCCCGGGTGCGCCAGATGGTGGACGACGGCCTCATCACCGTGGAAGAGGTGGAGGTGATCCAGTACGCCCCCGGCCGGGTGCCGGATCCCCTGGAGCAGCCGGTGCAGAACGTCATGCGCCGGGAGGTGGTGACGGTCCGCCCGGAGACGCCCGTCGCGGATGTGGTCTCCCTGTTGCTCCAGCGGGGCTACCGCAGCCTGCCCGTGGTGGACACGGAGGGGCGTCTGGTGGGAATCCTCACCGACGGTGACCTGCTGCGGCGGGCCGGCCTGCTGGCCCGGCTGGACCTGCAGCCAGAGCTGTCGGCCGAGCAGGTACAGCGCCAGCTGGCCGCGCTGCGAGAACGCAACGAACCGGTGGGCCAGCTCATGACCCGGCCGGTGCATACGGTCCACCCCCAGGATCCCCTGCGCCAGGCCGTGGCGTTGATGGCCCAGCAGGGGCTGAAGCGGCTGCCGGTGGTGGACGACCAGGCGCGCCTGGTGGGGCTCATCAGCCGCATCGACGTGCTGCGGGCGATGGAGTATCACCAGGTGGGCCAGGAGCCAGGGGAAGAGCCGCTGCCCGCGGGCAAAACGGTGGCCGAGCTCATGTACACCGACGTGCCCACCGTCGGTCCCCAGGCCACCCTGGAGGAGATCGTGCGCGCCCTGGAGGCCAGCCGGCGCCGGCGGGTTGTGGTGGTGGATGAAGAGCGCCGGGTGTTGGGGATCATCAGCGACGGCGATCTGCTGCGGCGCAGCCGTCAGGCGGCCCATCCGGCGCTGATCGACCGCCTGCGCCGCCTGGTCACGGGGGAGAAGGGGGCGGCCCCGCCCCTGCCCGGCCGGGACGAGACCGCGGCCATGCTCATGACTGCGCCCGTCATCACCATCACCCCGGAGACGCCCCTGGCCGAAGCCCTGCGCCTGATGGTGCAGTATGGGGTCAAGCGGCTCCCCGTGGTGGATGCAGAAGGGCGGCTGGTGGGGCTATTGGGGCGGGCCAGTGTGCTGCGGGGCCTGCTGACAGGTTGAGTCCCAGGCCCGCTCACTGGCGCAGCCGGTCCACCAGCCGTGCCGCCAGGGCAGGATCCTGCCCGAAGTGGACGTGGAGATAGCTGGCCAGCAGGTTGCCCCGGGCGAAACCGTCGGGCCGGCTCTCCGGATCCTCTTCCCGGCGGCGCAGATGCCAGGCGGGGTAGCCGGGGCTGGCAGCGCTGCCCGGCTCCCAGCGGCTGTAGTGAAATTCGTGGCCCCGCACCCGCTGGCCCCGCCGAAGGAGCAGGTTGTCCGTGGACGCCTCGGCCACCCGGTAGCCCAGCCCGGCCAGGCGCGGGGTCATGTGGACCGTGCCCGGCACCAGGCCGGCCATGGGCCAGCGCCGTCCCTCCAGGTCCACCAGGGCTTCAGTCAGAACCATGAAGCCGCCGCACTCCGCGTAGATGGGCCGATCCTGCGCGTGGAGATGGCGGATGGCTGCCAGCAGCCTGTGGTTGCTGCTGAGCTGGCTGGCATAGAGCTCGGGGAAGCCGCCGCCCAGGTAGAGGCCGGCGCTGCCGGGGGGCAGTTCGCTGTCCCGCAACGGGCTGAAGAAGCGGATGCAGGCCCCGGCCGCGGCCAGCAGTTCCAGGTTGTCCGGATAGTAGAAGGAGAAGGCCTCGTCCTGGGCCACGGCCAGCACCGGACCGGCGTCGCCTGGGGCCAGCGTGGTGGCCTCTTCCCCGGCCATGGTGGACGGCCCGACCGACGGCGTCCATCGGCTGGCCAATCCGGCGATCTCCAGGATCCGATCCAGGTCGCAGGTGGCCTCCACCGCCTGGGCTGCCGCCTCCACCAGGGGTTGAAGGCTGGCGCGTTCCTGGGTGGGGATCAGGCCCAGGTGGCGCTCCGGGATGTGAAGGCCACTTTCCTTGGGCAGCCAGCCCAGGCAGGGGAGCCCGGTGGCCGCTTCCACGGCCCGGGCACAGCCCTGGGCGTGGGAAGCGGAGCCGGCCCGGTTCAGGATGAAGCCGGCCAGGCGCAGGGCCGGGTCAAAGCGCTGGTAGCCCAGGGCCAGGGCGCCGGCGCTGCGGGCCAGCTTGCCGATATCCAGGATCAGGAGGGTGGGCGCGTCCAGCAGTTTGGCGATGTGGGCGGTGGCGCCCTCCTCCGACGTGTAACTGCTGCCATCGTAGAGCCCCATCACCCCTTCGATGACGGCCAGGTGGGCCCCGGCCATGGCCCGCCGGAAACTTTCCTGCATCTGGGTTGGGCTGAGCATCCAGGTATCCAGGTTGCGACAGGGCCGGCCTGCGGCCAGGCTGTGGTAGGTGGGGTCGATGTAGTCCGGGCCGCACTTGAAGGGCTGCACCTGGATTCCCCGGCGAGCCAGGGCCGCGATCAGGCCCAGGGTGATGGTGGTCTTGCCCACGCCCGAGGATTGACCTGCGATGACCAGGCGCGGCGGCCAGCCATCGCCACGGGTCTGGTCGAACGGATGCAACGGATGCACCGACATATCCGGTTTCCCTCTTTCCAGTCCTGGGGATGGATCCCCAGGCTCCGTGTCAGCCAACCTGCTTCAGCAGGTTGGCACGCGCCGGCCGAACCGGCTTCCAGCCGATTTGGTCTCCGCCGGGCGCAGATTTCAATCTGTGCCCGGGTTCGGCGTAAACCGGCCGGGCGGTGGATAGGATACCCGCGAGGCCCTGTTCGCGCCGAATCTGGCAGGGGGGCGTTCGATTTTCGCCCGCCGCTGTTTTCGCAACCGGGGGCCCCCATGCTAGACTGGGGCCATGGCACTGCGGCTCCAGACACTCATCCGGCAGTCACACTGGAAGCAGCTCCTGCTGGGTAGCTACGCGACCCTGCTGGGCCTGGTCTTTCCTTTCATCTGCTGGGGAAGCTGGGCCGAACCGGGCCATCCCCACAGCGGCCCCCACTTCGTCTTCGCCTCGCCCCCAGGCTTGCACGATCACGGGCATCCACACGAGATCGATGACCCTGCCGATGGGGATCCGGCGCGGCCGGCCGGACAGGCCCGGCCCAGCACCCTGCTCCTGCAACTGCTGCCTTTCCTGGTTGCCGCGGCCAGCGTTTTGCCGGCGCCCTATGCCCGCCAGCGGTGTCGCCACTGGCAGCCCCTGGCTGGTCCCCAATTTGTGCCGGCTGTTCCTCTACCTCCACCCCGCATGGGCGACATCGCTGTTCCCGTTCGCTGAAGGGGGGCGTCCCGGCTGCCCCGGGGTGGCCGGTCGGACGCCAGCTTGATTTTGCAACTTTCATAGGGGTAGGAGGAAAATCTATGCATCCTGTTATGAACTTGTGGCATTGGAACCTATGGCAGAAAACTTCTGGGCTGCGGGGGGAAAGCCGGCCGGGAACGGCAAGGGCCGGGCTCGTGTTGATGTTGCTGGCCACCTGGCTGCTGGGCGCCTGTGCGCCGCTACCTGCACCCGCGGGTGAAGGCGGGCATCAGGACGCCTTGCAGCTGCACGTCATCCCGCCGGCGGCCGGCATGGACGGCACCGGGCTGACCGTCTACGTGGCTGACGCCGCGGGGATGCCCGTCACCGACGCCACGGTGCAGGTGGAAGGCGACATGAACCATGCGGGGATGGTACCGGTGATCGGGGAGCCGGTGGCAGACGAGGCCGATGGCGCCGCCGACGGCTTCTACCACATCCCCTTCCAGTTCACCATGATGGGCGACTGGATCCTGACCGTCGTTGTGGAGCGGGCCGACGGCACCCGCCTGGAGCGGCAACTGAACCTCCAGGTGAACGACGCCGGCGTCTCCGGGGACGTGGTAGCCGCGGGTCAGATGGCGGTGATGAACGCCTGGGCCCGGCCGGTGTTGGTGGCCGACGGCAACACCGCGATCTACCTGACCCTTCTCAACGGCACCGGGGTGGCGGATCGCCTGGTGGCGGTCTCCAGCCCCCTGGCCGTGGCCGAGCTCCATGAATCCATCCACGAGGGGGACGTCATGCGGATGGAGCCCCGGCCCGAGGGTTTTGACATCCCCGCCGAGGGCGGGCTGGTGTTGCAGCCCGGCGGCAAACACATTATGCTGCTGAACGTGCCCGAGCCGCTGGAGGCCGGAGACACGGTGGAGATCACCCTGGAGTTCGCCACTGCGCCCGCTCAGACCCTGGAGGTGCCTGTGCGGGACATGGCGGACGGTTCAGATGGGATGGCGCACTAGCTTGTCGGGGCGGGCCGCC
Source organism: Litorilinea aerophila (assembly GCF_006569185.2). Classification (NCBI taxonomy): domain Bacteria; kingdom Bacillati; phylum Chloroflexota; class Caldilineae; order Caldilineales; family Caldilineaceae; genus Litorilinea; species Litorilinea aerophila. Next base: position 48,965 of record NZ_VIGC02000005.1, read on the forward strand.
GTGCCCGCCCCATGGAGGCCACCGCGGTAGGCGGCCCCAGCGGGACCGTTGCCCCGTGTTCAAAGTTGGCATCCGCCCGTGCGGGATGGAAACCGTCCCGACGAGGTTCAAAAGGGGTTTGACCGTTTCCAAGATCTATTGCATACTGGCAGCGATTTCTAGCGCCTTTTTTCGTACTACTTCGCACCAGAGGAGTCTGAGCTTATGAAAACCCATCGACTGTTGTTTGCCCTGGCCCTGCTGCTGGGGCTGGCCCTGGCTGCCTGTGCCCCCGTCCAGAGCCCGGGCGCCACGGCTGACGAGCCCGTGCCGTGCAGCGAAGCCCAGATCACGCAACAGGAGAACGGCCTGCCCGATCTCAACGGCTGTGAGCTGCGCATCGCCGTGGAGAACGCCTACCAGCCCTTCAACTACATCGATCCGGAGACTGGCGAGGCCGTCGGCTACGATTACGACATCTTCAACGAAATCTGCAGCCGCATCAACTGCACGCCCAACTTCATCGAGACCAGTTGGGAAGCCATGGTGGCCATCATGGGCGGTGAGGGCAGTTTCGACACCTTCGACGTGGGGGCCGACGGCATCACCATCACCGAGGAGCGGGCCCAGCACGTGGACTTCTCCATCCCCTACATCACCTCCCAGCAGGTGTTGCTGGTCCGCATCGATGAGGATCGCTTCACCGAGCCTGAGGAATTCGCCGCGGATCCGTCCTTGATCATCGGCACCCAGTTGGGCACCACCAACTACGAGGCGGCCAAAAATCTGGTGGGCGAGGATCGCATCCGGGCCTATGACCAGTTCGGCACCGCGGTCCAGGCCCTCATCAACGGCGACGTGGACGCGGTGATGATCGACAACGTGGCCGGCCTGGGCTACGTGGGCGTCAACGCCGACAAGCTCAAGATCACCGGTAAGGCGGTGGAGAGCGAAGAGCTGGGCTTCATCTTCAGCAAGGGCAGCCCCCTGGTGGAGCCCATCAACCAGGCTTTGGAATCGATGAAGGAAGATGGCACCCTGGACACCCTGTTCCAGAAGTGGTTCCAGACGGAAGAGTAACTCCCTGGAGGGCAGTGTTTCATCTGGACATGACCGGACAAGCGACCCTAAAGGTGCTGGTTGACCTTTAGGGTCGCTTTTTCCACCCGATCCTTTTCCATCTGGGGTGGCTGTGAACGCCGGGGATTCAAAAAGGGGCAACAGGCACGGTTTTTCAAACAGCGTGAAGGGAATAGACGATGGAAGCTGAATCAAGGGTGTCGACGCCGACTGCTGGCCGGTCTCGCCTGCTGGGTTCGCTGGATCGGATGGCCGAATGGCCCTGGTGGCTGCTGGTGGCCATTTTCCTGGGGCTGTACATTGTTTTTCTGATCCTGACCGATCAGCAGACCCAGAAGACCTTCTGGTTTATCATCGGCCAGACGCCGGAAGGGCTCCTGAACGGTCAGATTCTGTTCAAGGGCATCACCATCACCCTGACCGTGACCCTGGTGGCCTATTCCCTGTCCCTGGCCATCGGCCTGACCCTGGGCCTGATGCGCACCTCCACCAACCCCATCCTCTACAATGTGGCCTCGTTCTACGTAGAGCTGGTGCGGGGCGTGCCCATGTTGGTGCTGTTGCTCTACGTGGCCTTCGCGCTCACGCCGCTGGCGGTCAGCGCCCTCAACCTGCTGGGCATTCCCATCACCACCCGGGACATTCCCAACGAGATGCGGGCCATCATCGCCCTGGGGCTGGGCTATGGCGCCTTTTCCGCCGAGATCTTCCGGGCCGGCATTCAGTCCATCGAAAAGGGCCAATACGAGGCGGCCCGGGCCCTGGGCATGAATTACTACCAGACCATGCGCTACATTGTGCTGCCCCAGGCCATCCGGCGCATCCTGCCGGCTTTGGGCAACGATTTTGTCTCCATGGTCAAGGATTCCTCCCTGGTGGCCATCCTGGGCGTCCAGGACATCACCCAGTTGACCCGCCTCTACTACAGCGGCAATTTCCTCTACATGCAGTCGCTGACCATGCTGGCCTTCATTTACCTGAGCCTGGTGGTCTTTTTGAATCGCCTGGTGCGTTGGATGGAACACCGCCTCCACCGGGGATACGCCCGCTAGACGAGTCGTCCAGCCTCTCCAGCCACACGTAGGCCCGCACCAGCTCCGCTCCCCACAGGAAGATGGACGCGGTGTAGTTGACCCACAGCAGGAAGACCACCAGCGAGCCCGCAGCGCCGTAGTAGGAGGCCAGGGTGTTGCGGGCCAGGTAGAGGTGGACCCCATATTCGCCCACCGTGAAAAGCAGCGCCGTCACCACCGCGCCACCCCAGACCTGGCGCCAGCTCAGCCGGATGCGGGGCAGGAAGCGGTAGATCAGCGCGAACAGGGCCATCATGGTGATGGGCAGGACGGCAAACTGGAGAATGGCCTGAATCCAGGTGAGGAGCGGCACCCAGCCGGGCAGATAGCGCACCGCCACCGCCACCAGCCCCTCCAGGCCCAGGGTGATGGGCAGGATCAGCCCCATACCCAGCACCATCAGCAACGACGACAGGAACGAGATCAGCCGCTGGCGTAGCCCCTGCCGGAAGCTTTCCTGCTGGGCCTGGGGCACTTCCCAGATGATATCCATGGCGGTCTGGAGCTGGCGAAAGACCGCCGACGCGCCCAACAAGAGCAAGAGCAGCCCGGTCCCCGTGGCCAGAGGCGCGCCTCCCCTGGCGTGCATCTGGCGGAGGATACCCTGGACCAGGGAAGCGCCTTCGGGGCCCAACAGGGGCCCCAGCCGGCTGACCAACTGCCCTTCCGCCCCGGCCGTCCCCAGGAGCAGGCTGCCGAGGGCCAGGGCCACCAGCACCAGGGGCGCCAGGGAAAGGACCGTCTGATAGGCCAGGGCCGCGGCCAGGATGCCGCCATGGTGGCGGCGCCAGCCGTCCAGGGCTTCCCGGAAGGCGGCCGCGGCGCTGGCCAGAATCGGTCGGCGTGGCATGGCTGAGGTGCTGTCAACCCGCCGGTCTACGGGATGCGCTGGTGGGCCACACAGAGGCGCCGCACCGCTTCCTCGTCCACCTGAATCCCCAGGCCCGGCCCGTCCGGCACTGGCACAAAACCGTCCTGCTGCTGGATGGGCTCCCGGCAGACAGTCTCCCGGATGATGCTGGGGGTGCGGTCGAACTCCATGACTGGCTCCTGCTGGTAGGGAAGGGGCTGGCGTGCCGTGGGGCAGGGTGGCACGGTGGCCATGACGTGGAGGGTGGCGGCGATCATCACCGGCGAGCCCCACACATGCGCGTTGACCTGGACGCCGAAGGCGTTGGCCATCAGGGCCACATTGCGGAGTTCCGTAATGCCGCCCACGTTGATCACATCCGGCTGGGCAATGTCCAGGGCCCGGCGAGCCAAAAAGTCCCGAAAATCGAAGCGGGTGCGCAGCCCTTCGCCGCCGGCAATGGCCATGGGGACCGCCGCCTTGACCTGCAGGTAGCCGTCCACATCCTGCGCGGCCACCGGCTCCTCGAACCAGAGGATGTCGTAGGGCGCCAGCATCTGACCGATGCGGATGGCCGTGGCCGGGTTGTAGGCCTGGTTGGCATCCACCATCAGATGGACATCGGGGCCGATGGCCTCCCGGATGGCGGCCACCCGGCGCACATCCTCGGCCAGGCTGAGGCCGCCCACTTTGGTCTTCATGCCTCGGAAACCGGCCGCCACGTAGCCCCGGGCTTCCTCCAGCAGGCGGTGGGGGAACTCGCCTTCGGTGTAGTAAAGGCCCGTGGCGTAGACTGCGACCCGATCCCGCACCTGGCCGCCCAACAGTTCGTAGATGGGGCGCCCCAGGGCCTGGCCCGCGATGTCCCACAGGGCAATGTCCACGGCGCTGAGGGCACTGCCGCCAAAGCCGCCAGCCAGGTTGGCATTGTACAGGGTATGGTACATCCGGTGCCAGAGGGCGTTGCGCTGCATGGGATCCTGGCCCAGCAAGTGGGGCGCGAAGTAATCCCGTAAGATCGCGGCGGCCGGCCCGCTGATGCCCTCGCCCCATCCTACCAGGCCGGCGTCCGTCGTGATTTTGAGCAGCCCGGTGGCGCGATGGTCTGTCCACCCCTGGGACCAGCCGAAGGGGCGCTCCAGGGGGCTTTGCAACAAAAAGGTCTCCATGGCGGTGATGCGCATGATGGGGTCTCCTTGTGATGGGCCGCTCCCAACCGGTCCGAAATGGAAAACGGCGGGGCGACGCGGTTTTTGGGCAGATTGTCCCCCTTTCTCCCGGAGTTGTCAACGTTCCCCGCCAGGAATTTACAGATCGGCCCAATTGACGCAAAATAGACGTAGTAAATCCCGACAGAAATTCGCCGATAGGTTCCACCAGAGGTAGCGCGCCCAGAGGGCACCCGGAATTTCTGCCGTGCTATTTACGCCAGACTGAAGTAGCACGCGAACGCTGTCCACCCATGCCCAAATCTCCACCCAGACACCACCAAAAGGGGTTTCCACATGTCATCCATTCCCATTGCTCTCCAGCTCTACTCCGTCCGCCATGAGCTGGCCCAGGATCTGCGCGGCACCCTCCAGGCCGTGGCAGAGATGGGCTACGCCGGTGTGGAGTTCGCCGGCCCGCCCCAACACGACGCCCGGGACCTTCGGGCCCTCCTGGACGAGTTCGGCCTGGCCTGTTGCGGCTGGCACACGCCCTTCGCCCTGGTCCAGGACGACCGCCTGGCGGAGACGGTCGCCTTTCACCAGGCCCTGGGCAACGACAAGGTGATTGTGCCGGGCATCCCCGCCGAACTGCGCCAGACCCGGGACGACTGGCTCCGGCTGGCCGACTTTTTCAACCGGCTGGCGGACAAGCTGGCCCCCCACGGCCTGCGCACAGGCTACCACAACCACCACGTGGAGTTCCAGCCCCTGGAAGGGGAGGCGCCCTGGGATACCTTCTTCAGCCACACCGACCCCGCGGTGATCATGCAGCTGGACAACGGCAACGCCCTCTACGGCGGCGCGGACGTGGTGGAGATCATCCGCCGTTACCCCGGCCGCGCGGTGACCGTCCATCTCAAACCCTACTCCCGGGCCGCGGGCGCGGACAACCCGGTGCACGGCTTCCGTCCCCTCATCGGCGAAGATGAAATTCCGTGGGAAGCTTTCTTCCAGGCCTGCGAGAGCGTGGGGGGCACCCAGTGGTACATCGTGGAGTACGAGAGCGACGCCTATCCACCCCTGGAAGCGGTGAAGCGTTGCCTCCAGGCGCTACGGGCCATGGGCAAGTGAGGAGGGTGCCGTGAAGGTCACCGCCATTCAGACCTTCATCGTGGACGGGGGCTTCCGGCCGTGGACCTTCGTCAAGATGGAGACCGACGAACCGGGGCTCATCGGCTGGGGCGACTGCACCGACTGGGGCTCGCCCGGGCCGGTGGCCGCCACCGTGGAGCGGCTCAGCGAGCTGGTCATCGGTCGGGATCCCATGCAGGTGGAGGCCATCTGGTGGGACCTCACCGCAGCCACCATGCGCCATGTGGGCGGCATCGCCTGGAAGGCCATGGCCGGCATCGACTCCGCCCTGTGGGACATCCGGGGCAAGGCGCTGGGTGCGCCCGTCTGGCAGCTCCTGGGCGGCAAGATGCGGGATCGACTGCGCCTCTACTGGTCCCACTGCGGCACGGTGCGCGCCCGTTTCGCCGACCGGCTGGGCCTGCCCCGGGTCGAGACCACCGACGACCTGCGCGCCCTGGCCGAGGAGGTGTTGGCCCGGGGCTTCACCGCCATCAAGACCAACCTCTTTCCCTTGCGGGACCGGCCGGAGACCCAGGCGCTCATGAGCCGCATGACCCACCACGGGGGCGACGCGCCGCCGGAGGTCATCCGCAATGCTCAGGCCATTGTGGGCACCTTCCGGGAGGCCTTGGGGCCGGACGTGGGCATCGCCCTGGACGTGGCCTTCACCTACCGGCTGGGGGGCGCCATCAAGCTGGCCCGGGCCCTGGAGCCCTATGAGCTGATGTGGCTGGAGACCGAGACCCTGGACCCGGAGGCGCTGCGGCTGGTGCGGGAATCCACCCGCACGCCCATCTGTACCGGCGAGAGCCTCTTCGGCACCCACCAGTACAAGCCCTATCTGCAGCTCCACGCCCAGGACATCATCATGCCCGACCTGGCCTGGAACGGGTTGACCATGGGCAAGAAGATCGCGGACATGGCCCACGCCTACGACACCCTGGTGGCGCCCCACAACTGCCACAGTCCCCTCACCACCCTGGTCTCCGCCGCCCTGTGCGCCACCATCCCCAACTTTTACATCCTGGAATTCGACGTGGATGACCCGCCCTGGCGGGACGAGATCATGACCCACCCCCTGGAGATTGAAGATGGCTTCTTGAAGCTAAGCGACCGGCCCGGCCTGGGCTCGGACCTGATCGAGGCGGAGCTGCGCAAGCATCCGCCAGGGCACTATCCGGGCGTGCGCTGATTTAATCCATCTACCAACATCGTGCTGTTGGCACCCAAGAAAGGATCTCCCATGAACGTTGCCATCATGGCCTACACCTTCAACCCCCTCTGGCGGGATGGCCGCCTGGATCTCTTCGGCTATCTGGAAAGCTGCCGATATCGCTACGGCCTCCAGTATGCCGACCTCTGGAACCACATGTTCGCCAGTATCGAAGACGAGTACGTGGCCAAGGTCAAAGATGGGTTGGCCGAGCGGGAATTGACTGTGGCCAACCTGGCCGTGGACGGTGCCCACATCTGGGATCCGGACCCCGATGTGCGGGAGAAGCACTACCAGAATGCCCTGGCCCACATGCGGGTGGCCGAGGCCCTGGGCGCGCAGACCCTGCGCATCGACGCCGGCGGCAGCCGGGACGCCCAGACCTTCACCGACGAGGAGTTTGACTTCATCGTCCAGCGCTACCGGGAGTACGCGCAGCGGGCCCATGATCACGGCTATCGGATCGGGCCGGAAAACCACTGGGGCCCCACCACCAACCCGGTGGTCCTCAAACAGCTGTGTGAGGCCGTGGATCATCCAGCCTTCGGCGTGTTGCTCCACAGCGAACGGTGGCAGGGCCAGGAGGCGGAGCGGGGCGATGAGCTGGTGGCGCCGTGGACCATGCACACCCACTTCGGTCGCGGTGTCCTGGAAAGCCGACTGGACGCCAAGCTGGACCTCCTGGAGGGCGCGGGCTACCAGGGCTGCTGGAGCATCGAGCATCCCAGCACCGGCTACAGCGAGCCAGCCCTGTTGCTGGCCCTGCTGCGGGATGCGCTGGAGCGGCGGCGGGTGGCTGGTTGACCGATATCCATGACGGACGCCCCCGCGCGTTACTACGGGGGCGCCCCCTCCTCTACCGTGATGGACGACATCATTTCGCGCAAAATCGCCCGGGCCCTGTGGAAGATCTACCGGCGGCCCGAACGCCCGTCCCCGTGGACCCAGGGCGGCAACCTGCCCTGGAATGACCTGGCCTTTTCGGAGCGAATGCTGCGGGAGCACCTGGATGAATCCCACGGCGCGGCATCCCGCGTCACGGCAGAGCGTATGCGCCAGATCGACTGGCTCTGGCAGGCGCTGGGACTGCAGCCCGGCATGCACCTCTGCGACGTCACCTGTGGGCCGGGCCTCTACGCGGTGGAGTTGGCCCGGCGAGGCTGCCGGGTCACCGGCTACGACTTCAGTCCCGCGGCCATCGCCTATGCCCGGGAGCTGGCCGAGCGGGAGGGCGTGGCCGACCGCTGTACGTTCGTTGAACAGGACGTGCGGCAGGTGGCATGGCCGGCCCAACACTTCGACGCGGCCCTCTTTCTCTACGGCCAGCTGGCTGTCTTCCCCCGGGAGGAAGCCCGTCACCTCCTGGCCCAGATCGCCCACTCCCTCAAGCCGGGCGCTTCCCTCTGTGTGGAACTGCTCAACCAGGAGCGGGTGGACAAAACCGACAGCAACTGGTGGTTTACCGACAACACCGGCCTGTGGGGGGATGGTCCGTTCCTGCACCTGGGCGAGCGCTTCTGGGATGCCCAGGCTGAACTCTCCATGGAGCGCTACTACATCCTCCACCTGGAAAGTGGCGAGCTCAACGAGATCCACCTTTGCGACCAGACCTACGCCGTCGAGACCATGGTGGCGATGATGCAGCAGGCCGGCTTCGACCACGTCCGCTATTATCTGGACTGGGCTGGTCTGCCCCTGTACGATGCAGAAGAGTGGATCGTGTACGTGGCTACGGTGGGGGGATAGGTGGCTGGGGGATTGGGCGATCCTTTCACCCAATCCCCCAATCCCCTAATCTTCAATCTTCAATCTTTAACCTGCCCAGGGAGGTGCACCATGTACATCCAGGACACCATGCGTTGGACCGATTTGGACGATGACCGGCTCCGTTTCTATCGGGCCCTCAGCGTGGACATGATCCAGCTGGACATCCGCAGCGGCGTAAGCACCGTGGACTCGCCGTTGGGCCAGGCCTTGCGTGCGGGCCGGGACTGCACGGCCGATTTCGAGCAGGCCCGGGAGCGGGTCGAGGCCCACGGTATGCAGCTCAACGCGGTGGTGATGTCCTGCTGGCCGGAGATCACCCTGGGCAGGCCAGACATGGACGAGAAGATCGAGGCCTGGTGCCGGATGTTGGAGTCCCTGGGGCGGGCCGGGATCCCCCACCTGGGCTGGAACTTCAAGCCCATGGGCAACTTCCGTACCACGTCTGAAATCGGGCGGGGCGGGGTGCAGTACAGCACCTTCGACTACGACGAATTCATGCGGAACCGCCCGCCGCAACACACGCCGCCGGTCTCCGAGGAGGAGATGTGGGCACGGATGGAGAAGTTCTTGCGGGCGGTGATTCCCGTGGCAGAGCGGGCCGGGGTGCGCATGGCCCTCCACCCGGACGACCCGCCGGTGCCGGAGCCGCTAGGTGGCGTGGCCCAGATCTGTTCCACCCTGGAGCAGTTTCGCCGCATCTTCGACCTGGTGCCCAGCCCCAGCCACGCCATGATCTTCTGCCAGGGCTGCATGACCGAGCTGCTGGGTACCGGCGTCTACGACGCCATCGTGGAAATGGCCTCCCAGGGGAAGATCGCGTGGGTTCACTTCCGTAACGTGCGGGGACGCCTGCCCCACTTCGCCGAGGTCTTCATCGACGAAGGGGATATCGACATGCGCCGGGCCATGGAACTATACCGGGACCACGGCTTCAACGGCCCCTACATGCTGGACCACACGCCCCGTTTTCCCCAGGCTGACTCGGAGCAGGTGGGCCGGGCCTACGCCAACGGTTACATCCGCTGCCTGATCCAGACGGTCTATGGCCGTTGAGATTGCGACGGAGGCGGAGCACGCAGGGCTGTCCGGTTTCCACCTGGATGCAAAGCGTGCTCCGCGGTGCCTTCCCGGCTCAACGAGTTTACACGGCGGGCACCAGCAGGGCCACCTGGGTTTCGTCCGGCAGGGAGCTCTTGGTGAGTTTGAGGGTCTCCTGGGGCTCCGGCGCCGAGATGCCCAGCTCCTTGAGGAACTTTTCCACCGGGTCGAGCTTGCTCAGCCACTCCACCTGGAGTTGGGGATGGGCATAGTGCATGGGGATCACGAGCTTGGGCTCGAACATCCCCACCACCTCCACAGCCCGGGCCGCGTCCAGGGTCGTGCCTCCGCCCACGGGCACCATCAGCACGTCCACCTCACCCAGGTTCAGCTCCTCGATCTCCGACTGGGCGGGCACTTCGCCCAGGTCGCCCAGGTGGCCTACAATGAAATTGTCGAATTCAAAGAAATAGATCACGTTCCGTTCCCGGTCTCCGTTGGAGCGGGCGCGGTGGTAGGTGGTGGCACCGGTGATGAAGACATTTTTGATTTCGTATTCGCCTGGCCCACGCAAAATTTTGGGCTCACCGGTGATACGGTCCACGCCGTTGTGGCCAGGGCGGTCGTGGCTGACGGTGACGATGTCGGCACGGATCTTGGGCATCTGAATGCCCACCGATTTATCGTAGGGATCGCAGACGACGGTAACGCCGCCCTCCCGGATACGAAAACAGGATAGCCCATACCAGGTAATGTCCATGACAACTCCTTGCCCTGCTTCGTGATGAGCTGGAAGCTCCCCTTCTGGGGGGAAGTCCGAATTTGGAACAAATGTTTGGGCGCACTATACCCCACTTTGGGCATGGCGACAAGATCGGTGGGGCTTGGGGGTGTAGTTCAAGTTGGGGGCAGGATTCGGACCCTACCGACACCTGGTGCGGGCAGATCCGGTAGGGGCGGGGTTTGTCCCGTCCGCTTGCTCCAAAGTTGAAATACACCCGGGGCTTGGGGCATGGTTCACCGTCACCTCCCGGGCAAAATGGCGCACCCGCTCCACATAGCTATGGTAGCACCCTGTGGGCAGGTTTTCAACGGCGGACGGGCATGGCGGTTGCGCAGCCCAGGGCCCGGTGTTATGATGAAATCCTGGGATCGGCCACCGGAGGAAGACCGGGGAACACGGAAGGAGTACAAGCCATGGAACGCGATGAAATTCGGAAAATTGTCACCGCCCAATTCTACCAATCGTTGGCGGAAAGTGGTGTCCAGATCGACGCCATCCCCACGACCCAGCTCCAGGCCATTGTCAACGCCCTGGCCGACAGCATCTTCGCTGCCTTCGACGCCCTGGAAGAAGAAGACAGCGCCGCGGGCGCCCGCCCCCGCAACGCCGCGCCCCCTGCCATAGATGAACCGCCGGAAGAGGTCCTCTGGCAGGGCCGACCCTACCTGACCATCGGCGTTCGCTACGAGCTGACCACCCAGCGCATCCGCATCATCCGGGGCATTTTGGGCAAGAACATCGAAGAGATCGAACTGGTGCGGGTGCGGGATACCAAGGTCAAGCAGCACCTGGGTGAGCGCGCCCTGAACGTGGGGGACATCACTATTTATAGCACCGATCCCACCACGCCCGAGCTTGTGCTCCACAACGTCAAAAATCCGGTGGAGGTGCGGGAGTTGATCCGCAAAGCCGCCCTGGAGGAGAAGAACCGCCGGGGACTTCACTATCGCGAGGAGATGTAAGGACTGGATACCATGAGTCTGGAAGCAGAAATGGAAACGCCGCCTATTGAAGCCGTCATCGCTGTGGCCCGGCAGGCCGGCCAGCTGGTCTGGCGCATGCAGCGCCAGGGGCTCCAACAGATCCGAGAGAAATCCAGCGCCATCGATCTGGTCACCGAGGCCGACGTGGCCAGCGAGAACCTCATCCGCCAGGCCCTTCAGGACCTGGCCCCCCACATCGGTTTTTGGGGCGAGGAGAGCAATCACCGGCCGGATGATGAGTATTTTTGGATTGTGGATCCCATCGATGGGACCATCAATTTTGCCAACCAGGTGCCTTTTTGCGCCGTGAACATCGCCCTCAACCGGGGCGAGACCACCCTGCTGGGGGTCACCCTGGAGCTGCCTGCCCAGCGGGTCTTTTGGGCCGTCCGGGGACAGGGCGCCTTCGTGCGGGAGCCCTCCGGCGTGGAACGACCCCTGGCTGTCAACCGGCGCACGGAGCTGGCCCAGGCTCTCCTCACCACCGGCTTCCCCTATCACCGGGCCACCCATGCCGATAACAACAGTGCGGAATTCACCTACTTTTTGACCCGAGCCCAGGCGGTGCGTTGTATGGGCGCAGCGGCCCTGGATCTGGCCTACGTGGCGGCTGGTGCCTTTGCCGGCTACTGGGAAGGCTGGCTCAACCCGTGGGATGCCGCGCCGGGCGTGCTCATGGTGCGCGAGGCCGGGGGACGGGTGACCGACTACAACGGCGCCGAATGGACCCTCTCCAGCTCCAGCCTGATCGCCAGCAACGGCCAGCCCTCCCTCCACGAAGCCCTGCTCCGGGGCATCCAGTCGGCCCGGGCCGGCCTCCCCAGCACCCTCCTACCGGACGCGGCGACCGCTTGAGTCCACCCTCTGGGGTTACCATCTTTGCCGATTGGGTTTGATGGTTCTGCTGCGAAAAGGTTGAATAGGACGCGGACCCACGCCGATGAACGCTGATTAGGGCCATTCTTTCCTGCGTTTCTTTGCGCCTTTGATTCCACCGCCACCCACGGCGGGCCGGAGACCCGCCCTACATATTCGCCGCGTCCGGTCTACGCGGATGGCGGCCCCTGTCGTAGGTGCGGTCTCCGGCCGCACGGTGATGCTCGGAAGGGCCTCCGTGCCCGCCCGCTGTCGCTGCGCAGCCCGACATAGCGCCCGTTCCCGTAGGGGCGGGCCGCCGTGCCCGCCCGCTGTGGCCCATCGCGAAAGGGTACCGGTTTGCGGTAGGGGCGGCTCCCAGCCGCCCGAGGATGCCGGACCCAGGTGGGTGAAGGGACGGCGACGCCTACGACGGGGCACCCATTCCCATAGGGTCGGCTCAGTTTTTAGTTTTGAACCACCAGGGGCAGGTAGAGCTGAACCGTGGGTATCAGTGTTCCGGCGGGCTGGGAAGTGGTCAGGGAGAGGGCCCGGGCCACGTTGATGCGTCCATAGCCGTAGATGGGGTCCCAGCCCGGTTCGCCCAGGTCGTCGGCGCTGGCGGTGATCAGGAAGCGCAGATCCGCGGGCTGGCGCTGGGGGTCCTGGCTGAGCAGAAGGCCGGCCAGGCCTGCCACCAGGGGGGTGGCCATGCTGGTCCCGCTCATAAACGTATAGCCGCCAAAGCGATTGTTCAGATCGTGATAGGTGCTGTAGATGATGTGGCCGGGAGCGGCCACATCCACATAGGAGCCCTGGTTGCTCAGTGACCAGGTTTGATCGTTCTCCATGGTGGCGCTGACGCCTATCACTGGATCCAGGGCGGCCGGGTAAAAGGGGGCATCGCTGTCGGCGTTGCCCGCAGCCGCCACCACCAACACACCCCGCTCTTCCGCATATCGTACCGCTTCCGCCACCGTCTGCGAAGGGACACTGGAACCCAGGCTCAGGTTAATTACCCGGGCGCCATGGTCGACGGCGAACAAGATGCCCCGGGCCACGTTAAACCAGGTGCCGCTGTTCTGTCCGTTCAACACCTTGATGGGCATGAGCCGGCAATTGGGACAGACCCCGGCCAGGCCGATGCCGTTGTCGATGGCGGCAGCGATCAGGCCGGCGGCATGGGTGCCGTGTCCATGGTCATCGGTGGGATCGGGATCGTCGTTCACGAAGTCGTAGCCGGGCACGATGCGGCCGGCGAATTCGGGGTGCTGCAGGTTGAGCCCGGTATCCAGCATGGCGATCACCACCTCGGGGCTGCCCGTGGTGATCTCCCACCCCTCCAGAGCGTGGATGCGGACAAAGGCGTACCCCTGTTCGGGGCTGGACAGGGCCGGGTCATTGGGCAGGAGGGTGCCGGTGATGGGCAGATCCAGCTCGGTGAAACGGATGTTGTCCACCTGCTGGGCCTGGAGGATGGCATCTGGCCGGGGAGCCAGGAGGCGAACTGCAGCTACCTGGATCTGGGGCAGCCACTGGATCATCTCCCCACCCAACTGGGCGATGGTCTGGGCCCGCTCTTCGGCCGACGTCTCGGCCCGAAATTGAAGCAAGAGCGTCGCTTCCTCCTGTTCGCCCTCCCTTGAAGCTGCAGCCAAAAGCCGGGGTGAGCTCACCCAGAGCATGCCCAACAGCCACACGCCCACCAGCAGGAGCAGGGCCGCACGCCAGCCATATGGGTGGAATCGTCTCTGGCCGCCGGGCAGTTGATGACGGCCTGGTAATTTCCCCGGCAAATTTGCAGATCTCCTCATGTCCGTTGACTATATCACAGAATCCTGCCACCCAAGATGTCTAAATTCTGTCAATTTCCCTACACCCGTGTGTCCCAACAGTCCTGACCGATGGCACCCAGGTCCGGGACGCGCCCGGCAGGATGGTCTCCATCTGGCAGGATAACAGAAACAGAGGACAGGTGGATCGTCGAGATGACCTGGCAACCGCCAGGTTGGCTATGCGGAAAGACGTAAAAATTGTTGTCAGAAAATCACCGGATAACGAGGGAAACAGCCTCGGCTATGTGCACAGCGAACAAAAGTTACAAGTTTCACGAGTTTTTCTGGCTGTCAATCGGCGTTTTTGAGGATGGTTTCGGTTGATTTGTGTGCAAGTTGCACATATGGGGGGGCAAGCAGGCTGTGCTATACTGGCGGTCAAGTGGATGTGAAAATCTGGGGGCAGACAGATTGCATCCACGGCATCGACCTCCTGGGTGCCCGTCAGGGCGTACAAACCCGGCAGGTTGATGCACTGCAAAGTCAACTGGGGAACGGGCTTTGCAGTTACTTCCACTTCATCATACCTCCTTTGGTTCCTCCTTTTCCTCTGGGGCCGCCGCCTTTTGGTGGCGGCCCACCCCCCTCTCCTTCCCATCGAGTCAGTCTTCAAGATCTTCAAACAGATCGCTCAACCCTTCTTCCCAGACGTCGTCCAGGGGCATGAAGGGGCGCTCGGTGAATTCGCTGGCCACCTTCTGGAGGTAGGCCCGCACGTTCAGTTGGGGCATGGTCCGGTCCAGCTCCTCCACCTTTGCCTCGATGGAAGCCGTCAGCTCTTCGCTGCGGCGGTCCAGATCGGACAGATCGATGCCCAACCCAAACATGTGGTTGAAGCGCCGCATCAGTTCATACCAGGCCCGGTAGTCGTTTTCGATGCGCACGCCCTGGATGGGGAGCGATGCACTCTGGCCGAAATCGTAGACGGGCACAAAGGCGTTGAAGACGAACACTTCCAGCTGATACTGCTCGGCCCGGTCCACCAGGTAGGAGCCGATGGTGGCGCCGCCGTGGTAGTTGGAGAAGCGCACCGCATAGGCTTCCAGCTCCGCTTTCATGGATGGCAGGCTGTAGGTGCACGAAATTTCCCGGTCCTTGTCGTAGGGCATGGCGCCATAGACGCCGCCCACGATGGCCATGCGCCGGACCTGCAATTCGCGCGCGGCGTGGAAGAGGGCGTCGGCATAGTCATCCACGTTCATGTGGGGTTCCTCGCCCAGGAAGATGACCAGGCCCTGTTCTTCTGTGCCTGCGTAGTAGAAGTCGTTGCGCCGGGGCTCGATCTGCTTGCTGTATCCCTCCTGGAAGTGGACTTCCGGGCGCAGCAGGTGGTGGGTGCCCGGAATCTGAAACAGGTAAAAACCATCGGGCTTCAGCCGCCCGATCTGGCGCGCATCCAGGTGGTCGATCAGGTAGGCCGGCAGTCCAGAGGAAACGGCACCGGCGTCGGCCCACTGATGCCAGCCCGCGATCATGTAGATCCGACGGGCCTTGGGTCGTTCCCAAAGTTCGACAAGCTCGCTCATCTATCTTCCTCTGCTCCTGCACTATCCCGGCGGCGAGGCCTGGATGACCTGCCGCCTGTCTCAGATTTTCTCCTCCTGGGAGGTTGAAACTCATCCAGGAACCAGAAGGTGTAGCGCAGGCGAATTTACGTCCCTCCCCGTGGATCCGGCCTCCTGGCCGGGCTGGGATGCCTGCACCTTTGTCACGCATCCTTGCGTGACCTACCTCACGATTGCCAAAACCGTTGTAGAATTTCTATTGTACCATAAAATGATCCGACGGCTCTGGCCTGTTCGCCCCTTCCTTCCCCAGGGCCGGCGTTACCCTCAGCGGTGGACGGCAGCCAGGATACGGTCGATGAAGTGCTGCAGGCGGGCGTAATGGGAGCCTTGCCAGTAGATCTGCCCGCAGGCCTGACATCGCTGGAATTCCTGGTAGTATCGCCGGGTCTTGGGTTCCAGCTCTGCCAGGATGGTCGCCTTGGGCACCGGCGCCAGCAGGCCGTTGCAGCGGAGGCACCGGCGCCAGGGCCGAATCTCGCCGGCCAGCCGATAGCGGCGCAGCACCGCCAGTAACTGGGCCTGGGGCTCCGTCTGGCGCAGACAGTAGCCGTAGAGCACGATCTTCCGCTTGAGCACGCCCCGGTCCCGGGTCAGGAGCACCCGGTTCTCCCGGCTGGCGATTTGGGCCAGGGTGGCGTCGTCGTAGTCGTTGCGGTAGAGGCTGTCGAATCCCAACAGCCGCAGATAACTGGCCAGCTGCCCCAGGTGGGTGTCCAGGATGAAGCGCACCGGCCGGGGCAGGGGCGGCCGCAGGCAGAAGGCTGCCCGGACGCCCGGCCTGACCGACTCCGGATAGACGTCCACCTGGTCGCCGGCCCGGAGCAGGTAGGCAAAGGTCACCGGCACCCGGTTCACCAGGAGCAGCTCGATCTCCGTGTGGGGTACGCCCAGGGCTTCCACCACATGCTTGATGGAGACCGTGCCGTCCAGGCTGTAGGCGATGGCCCCGGAGCGTTGTTCCTCGGGCAGAAAGTCGTTCAGCTCACCGTGAAAGCGAATGTGGGCCTGTTCCATGCCGGCGTCACTCGTCCAACAGGACAACCGGCTCCTGGTAGTAGCGCACCTGGCGATAGGCGAGCTTTTCCCGCAACAGGTTGTCCAGCCATGCCTGTTTGGCCGCCAGGGGTTCGTCTCCGGCCAGCCGCTCCAGGGGAGCGTTCAGCCGCAGGATGCGGCCGGGGATGACAAACCGGGTGATGCCTGCGGGCAGCTTGCGCCCCTCGGCGGCCAGCGTCAAAACCGTATCCAGGGTGAACGGGGGAAAGGTCACCAGCGCGGCCAGATCCGGATACTGGCTGCGCAGGCTCTCCAGGTCGGTGGTCAGCGTCCGTTCCACCCGTCCCCATTCGCTGTAACAGGCCACCACCTGGTTGAGCTGTTCCAGCCAGTCGGCGCCGGCGGCCGCCTCCACCCGATAGGTCACGCCTTGGGCCGTGATCAGGTGTGCCAGGGCTTGTTCCCCAGCATTCGGCCCGTCTCCTCCTTCACCAACGGGCACCAGACGGATGCCGGGCAGCTCTGCCAGGCGCGACAGGAGCCCCGCCCCGCCGCGAATCACATGGTGCCAGGTGTACAACTGGACACCCTGCTGTCCCAGGTCCACCACCTGAAGTACGATGTGGGGATAGCGGAGCTCCCGGAACGCAGTCACCCGGGTGGCGCCGTCCAGGACAATGTAGCGGCCCCGGTGGAGGACGGCCACCGGCGGGTTGATCAGCCGCCCTTCAGCGGTCAGCCGGGCCGCCAGCTCGGTCACCCGGCTGCGGTCATACTCCTCGTGGGGCAGGGCCTCCTCGACGGCCACCACCTTCAGCGCCAGGGTGCCGGCCGGCGGCTGGGGACGCAGGCGGGCCAGCACCTGGTGGGCCACGGCCAGGGCCAGCCGGCGCTGGGTCTCGGCTGGATGGGGGGGCAGCGGAGGCGCAACCAGCACCCGCGGATGGCTCAATAGTCCAGACCACGTCCTGGGAGGCTCCTCGGCCAGGACCAACCCCACCCCGGCCAGCCGGCCCGTCTCCAGCCCTTCCAGTAGCACCTCCGCGTCCACCCTGGCCTGGGGGACGGCCAGTACCACGATAGCCCCCGTCGGGAGCCGGGCCAGGGTGGAGGCGTCCAGCGAGCCTGTCAATGGGCCGGACAGGTCGTGGATGGTGAGCACATCGGCCTGTTCCAGGAGGTCGGTCAGGGAAACCTGTTCGACGGCCGGATCCAGGATGAGCTCGGGCGTGGGCGGCTGTTGGTGGACCAGCACTCGCATGCCGAAGGCCCTGGCCCGCCCTGCCACCTGTCGCCCCACCGGTCCAAAGCCCAGGACGCCCAGGGTTTTGCCCGCCAGACCGGCGGGCGCGTCCGGGGATGACAGACCTGTCGCTCCCGGGCTGCCCCCCCGGCCCGGGTGGAGGCGATGGGCCAGGGCCAGCATCAGGGCCAGAACCTGTTCGGCCACAGCAACCGTGTGGGGATCCGGGCTGTCCACCACCTGAACGCCCTCGGCCCGGGCAGCGGCGACGTCGATGTTGTCCAGCCCCGCGGCCGCGCGGCCGATGACCTGGAGCCGGCTGCCCCGGTGGATGACCGCGGCCGGCAGGGTCGTCCGGGCACCCACAATTACGGCTTCGTAGTCCCCGATGCGCTCGGCCAGTTCTGCCGGCGTCAACGCCCCTTCTACCACATCCACCCGGGCATGCTGGCGTAAGAGGCGGAGCCCCTCTTCGTGGATGGGATCGCAGACCAGGATCCGGGGACCGGCGGCCGGGTCACGGGGCGGAACAACCGCCATCTTGGCTACCTCTTTCTGTTCCCAATGGCTGTTACAAAAAGAACCCTTCGGGATACAGTTGATCCGGAAGGGCGGCTCGGGTATGATATTGTTTCTGTACTGGCCACAGGCTAACATAGTCCGCTGAACTCTGTCAAACCCTTTTTTAAGGACCAAACCAACATGACCCTTACCTTGCCCGACGGGCTCTGGCCCGTCATGTTAACCGCTTTTCACCCCGATGGGCGTATTGATTGGGCCGGCATGGATGCCCTGACCGACTGGTACCTGCAGGCGGGCGCGGCGGGGCTCTTCGCCAACTGCCTCTCCAGCGAGATGTATCACCTTTCGCCAACCGAGCGCCTGGCCTTGACCCGGCACGTGGTGGCCCGGGTGGATGGCCGCGTGCCGGTGGTGGCCACGGGCACCTTTGGCGGCTCCCTGCCGGCCCAGGCCCGCTTCATCCAGGAGATGGCCGATACCGGCGTAGCGGCCGTGGTGGTGATCACCAGCCAACTGGCCACCCAGGAGGAGCCCGATGCAGTGCTCCAGGAGCGGCTGGACCATCTGCTCCAGTTGACCGGGGAAATCCCGCTGGGGCTTTACGAATGCCCGGATCCGTACAAGCGCCTCCTGTCTCCGGAGCTGGCCGCCTGGGCCGGCCAGACGGGCCGCTTCCTCTACCTGAAGGACACCACCTGTGACCCGGTGGCCATCCGGGCGAAGCTGGCCGCGCTGCACGGCACGTCCTTGCGCCTCTTCAACGCCAACACCGCTTCGGCGCTGGAGTCATTGCAGGACGGAGCCGCCGGCCTTTCGCCCATTGCCGCCAACGCCTACCCGGAACTCTTCGCCTGGCTCTGCCGACACTTCGACACCCATCCTGAGGAGGCCCGCAAGGTCCAGCGGCTGCTGCGGCTGATGGAGGCGGTGATCAACATCCAATATCCGGCCGCAGCCAAGCTGTTGCTCCAGAAACGGGGGCTCCCCATCCAGGTGACCTGCCGGTCCATGAAGGCCACCTTCCGCTACGAACATCACGCCATGTTGGACAGTGTGCTGGAGACGGTGCTGGTCTTGCGGCAGGAGCTGGCCATGGACGCCCTGCCGGTGGCCGCCTCCGCCAACGGGCCTGGCTCAGCGGCAGTTCGAAAGCCGGGATAGACAATCGCACGAAGCGGAATACGTCATTCATCGGTGCCGGATGTCCCAACTTTGGCGTACACTGGGGGCATGAACCCTTTCGCTGCAGACAAGACCGGCACGCTGTCCCAGGCGCTGCATCTGTATGGCCATGGGGCACCAACCAGCCCTCCTCTGGACGGCCGTTTCGAAGATACGGTGCTCGAACTATGACCCTTCCCGTGGACTACGCTGCGGTTTTTCGCTCTCTCTCTATTCCGGCCACCATTATCGACTGCAATGGGATCATCCTGGACATCAACCCGGCCTTTATCGAGTATGCTCGCCGGCTCGGCCGGGACATTACCCCTGCCGACCGCATCGGCCGCCACATCTGTGACTTCTCCTCCGAGTGGTACCGGGACTCCCTCTGGGAATTCGTCCAGCGGATCTTCGCCGACGGCCACGCCCGCACCCGCCAGCGCCAGCGGCCTGGTTCTGGCCTTGCTTCCTGGCTCGCCCACGTGGAGCTGGAAGGGAGCGCCATTCGCGATGGAGAGGGCCAGGTCGTGGGCGCGCTGATTCTGCGCCGCCTCGTCGCCCAATCGACCTGGGAAGAGATGCGCCGGGACATCATGGCCCGCATCCGGGACGCCATCTGGGCCATGAAGCACAGCGACGACATGGAGCCGGTGATGCAGGCCCTGCGGGAAGGGCTCCTCGAGTTAGCGGTGCCCTTCCATGCCTACGGCGTCAACGTGGTCGACCCCTCCCCCGAGACGCCTCGGGTGGTGGCCTATGCCGGCCTGCGGGAAGGGGACGGCGGTTGGAGCATGTTCGACAGCGGCAACGGCCTGAAGCTCATCTACCGCTTCTGGCGGGAGCAGAAAGTTTTCTACCGCCGGGACCTGCTGAAGGAGGATCTGCTGGGAGAAGCCGAAGACCTGCGGCGTTCCTTGGGGCCCGCCGTGCGCTGCGTGGTGGACATCCCCTTCGCCTATGGCACCTTTGCCGTCAACAGCACCGAGCCCGAAGCCTTCGACGAGGTGGATCTGGCCGTCTTCCACGACATGGCCCAGGCGCTGGACGAAGGCTTTCGGCGTAAGGAGGATCTGCGCCGGCTGGAGGAAGCCGTCCGGCGGGCCAATGAGATGGCCATTCAGGCGGAGGCGGCCAACGTGGCCAAGAGCCAGTTCCTGGCCAACATGAGCCATGAAATCCGCACGCCCATGAACGGCGTGATTGGGATGGCCGAGCTGTTGCTGGAGAGCGAGCTGCAGCCGGAGCAGCGGGATTTTGTCCAGGTGATCCGGCGGAGTGGCAAACACCTGCTCTCCATCATCGACGAGATTCTGGACTTCTCCAAGATCGAGGCCAACCGCCTCAGCCTGGAAATGGAGGAGTTCGAGTTGGAAGAGGTGGTGGAGACGGTGGTAGATACCGTCACCGCCAATGTCCAGACCAAGGGGCTGGACCTGGCCTGCTACATCTCGCCGGAGGTCTGCGTGTCGGTGCGGGGAGATCCGGTGCGGCTGCGTCAGGTTCTCCTCAACCTGGTGGGCAACGCCGTTAAATTTACCGAGGAGGGCGGCGTGGCCATTCGGGTGGAACCGGTCCGGCGGCAGGGGCAACAGCTCACCGTGCGCTTCACCGTCATCGATACCGGGATCGGCATCGACCCGGCCCGGCTTCCCGAGCTCTTCCAGCCCTTCAACCAGCTGGACCCCTCCACCAGCCGTCGCTTTGGCGGCACAGGACTGGGCCTGGCCATTTCCAAACGGCTGGTCCAGATGATGGGCGGCGAAATCGGCGTCCACCCCAACGACGACCAGGGGACGGTCTTCTGGTTCACGGCCACCTTCGACCTGGTGTCCCCTCCCGGTGCCGACGGTCCGGGGGAGGCACATTCGGCTTTCCCGGGGCCGGCTTCCTTCCCAGGACGCCGCGTGCTCCTGGTGAGCCACCAGGACCTTTCCCGGGGTATCCTGCGGGACTACCTGGAGGACCTGGGCTGCCAGGTGGCGGAAGCCGTGGATCAGGCCAGCGCGTTGGCCCTCCTGCAGCGGGGGCAGGACGATGGCCAGCCCTTTGCCCTGGCCATCATCGACGAGAGGCTGGCCGACGGGGAGGGAATAGCCCTGGCCCAGGCCATCCGTCAGCACCCGGTCCACCGGAGCCTGGGCCTGGTCTTGCTGACGGCCCTTCTCCAGCGTCCCATCTGCCACCCGGAGGCGGAGAACGCTCCCTGCCGGTTGCCCTGGCCGGTGAAGCGGCAAGCTCTGCACGCGGTGTTGACCAGGCTCCTGGCCGATGCAGCGGTGGAGCCGCCATCCGATGAAGATGGCAGCCATCCCGCCGGGCCCGCCGGAGAGGCGGTTGCGGCAGCTGACCCTGCCGATGCAAATGGGAGGGGTGCAAATGGGACCGGTGCCAGGAAGGCCCGGGAGAAGGAGCCGGCTGGTCCTGCCGCGCACATCCTGCTGGTGGAGGATAACCTGGTGAACCAGCGGGTGGCGATGGCCATGGTCCGCAAGTTGGGCTACCAGGTGGACGCGGTGGCCAGCGGCGAGGAGGCCCTCCAGGCGCTCCAGCAACAGGACTATGACCTGGTCTTGATGGACATCCAGATGCCGGGGATGGACGGCTACCAGACAACCCGGGCCATCCGTGCGCTCCACTCCCCGGTGCGCAATCGGGAGATCCCCATCATCGCCCTGACCGCCAATGCTTTTCCCGAAGATCGGGAAGCGTGCCTGGCCGCCGGCATGAACGACTTCATCGCCAAGCCCATTCAGCAGCAGAAGTTGAAACCCCTGTTGACCCAATGGCTGGCCCGGTCCGCGCAGCCGAACCTGGAGCGGTGACGTCTGTGCCGCCCGGTTTGACCCCTCCTGGCGACGGTGTTACAATTCGCGGCCATGAGCAGACACTACTACGGGGGGCAGGCTGTCCTGGAAGGCGTCATGATGCGGGGGCGCAAGGCCATGGCTGTCGCAGTCCGCACGCCCCAGGGCCACATCGTGGTCCACGAAGAACCCCTCACCGCCAAAATTTACACCAGCACATGGGGCAAATGGCCTTTCGTGCGGGGCATCGCCATGTTGTGGGATGCCCTGGGGCTCGGGATGCGAGCCCTACTCTGGAGCGCCGAGGTTGCCTCTCAGGAAGAGGGGGAAGAGCCGGTGGAGTTCTCCGGCCCCGTTGCCTGGACCACCATCGCTGCCAGCCTGGCCGTTGCCATTGTCCTCTTCTTTCTCATTCCCACCTGGATCAGCCGCTGGCTGGCTTCCCTGCTGAACGATCATCCCATGGTGGATGCCCTGCTGGAAGGGGGAATCCGGCTGCTCCTCTTTTTGATCTACCTGTACGCCATCGGCCGCTTGCCGGATATCCAGCGGGTCTTCGGCTACCACGGCGCCGAACACAAGACCATCAACGCCTATGAGGCCGGGGCCGCCCTGACGGTCGATCAGGTCCGGCCCTTCAGCGTCCAGCATACCCGCTGTGGCACCAGCTTTCTCCTCTACGTGCTGGTGATCAGCATCTTCCTCTTCGCCCCGTTGACCTTTGCCGGGGTCCAGCCGGGCTGGCTGGCCCTGGTCCTGCGTTTTGTGACTCGCCTGCTCCTGGTGCCGGTGGTGGCCAGCATCGCCTACGAGATCATCCGTTTCAGCGCGGCCCATGACGACAAGCCCCTCATGCGGGCGCTCATCGCGCCCGGCCTGGCCCTCCAGAAGATGACCACCCGGGAGCCGGACGACGCGATGATCGAGTGTGCCATCGCAGCCCTCCAGCCTGTCCTGGCCGCAGATGGTGTCATCTCCCAGGCCATCGCCCCGGGTGAGCCCCAGGGGAGCCCGGTCACCTCCGGTGGGGTCCATCCACCGGCGACGCCCACGGAGACACCCCATTCCCCCCCAGGGATGGCCAGGCCCTCCAGCGCGGATTAAGGCTTCAAGCGGGCCGACTACCGCCGATTTCGAAACCCGGTCTTTGAACTATTCCTCGTCGGGTTCGACCTGGACCACCAGCTCCAGGTCGTGCACGTGGACCACGTCGCCGTGGCGCAATTTGCGGCCCCGACGGGTTTCTGTGACGCCGTTGACCTGCACAGCGCCCGAACGGATGAGGATTTTAGCTTCCCCTCCGCTGTGGACCACCCGGGCTAACTTGAGAAATTGATCCAGCTTGATGGTCTCTTCCATGGCGATTCCCCTCCCGATGATTTCCTGTTCATTACTATCGTAGCTGCGCGTTTGTCGTCGTCCCTTCATCCGCCTGGGTGTGGCACCATCGGGCGGGCACGGCGGCCCGCCCCTACATACGGCGCAGCCGTCGCCGTCCCTGCACCCGCCTGGGGTCCATCGGGGGCGAAACGTCTGTGTTCGTCTGTGAAATCTATGGATCGGATCTGCAAAGATTCGGTACAAAAAAACAACTTGGGTGTAGCATGTGGAACATGCTACACCCAAGTTCGCTGAGATTCAATTGTGGACTCAGCCAGGAGATAGCCCCAGCTTACTGGCCAATCACCGCGAATTCAGCCGAGATCCAGCCGCCATCCTCGCTGAGCTCGGGCACCTCGATCTTGATCCACTGGCCGTCTTCGCTGATTTCCAGGATCCGGTAAACCTCGCCGTTGAAGACGTTGCCGATCTTGTTGTCTTCTTCGGTGGTGGGGGCGCTGCGCACCCGCAGGGGCGTGCCATCGGTCTGGATGAGCACGTAGCCGGGCTCCGGCGTGACCGCTGGCGCAGCTTCGCTGGCCTCGTCCTCAGCCGTCGCCTCTTCGGCGTTGGCTTCCCCGGCGGTGTCGGTGCTGGCGCTCGCCTCCACTTCCACCGTGGGGATATTGGTGATATCCCCTTCCAGGGTCACAAAGTTGGCCGAGACCCAGCCCTTGCCGTCAGGTGCGCTGGGGATGGCCAGCTGGATCCAGGCGCCGTCGGAGCTGATGGCCAGCACATCATATGTCTCGCCCTCTTTGACTCCGGCGATCATCTCGCTCTCGGTGGAAGGGGCTTCCCGCACCCGCAGGGAACGAGTGGCCACGGTCGCCCGGGCCGGTTCCACCTCGACCGCCGGCATCTGCTCGGTGCTCTCTGCCGGGCTGTTGCCAGCCTGTTCCAGGAGCGCCGGGTCCATGGGCAAGGCCGTGCAGCCGGCCAGCAGGGCAAAGGCCACCACCAGGACCAGGCTACCCATCAGCCGAGAACCGGTGTGCAGTGAAGTGATCCATTTCATAGAACTATCCCTCATCCTCATCTCATTTTTTCCACGCTTCAAATACAACCGCTTTTCCGCCTGCCGACCTCGTTTCCCCGGTGGATAATTCCTCCGGTGGGCATGTTGGGGCGGCATTTCTGGGGGCGGGTTCCCCGGATATCCACGGGAAGGAGCCCCACGCAACCGATGGATCCACCGGCCGCAAAACACCGAACATTATGGCACGCTTTCCAGGTGTAGCCAAAATTGGCCAGGGCCGGCGCAAATACTCACGACAGCACCCGGCTACTACAGTCTGGCGTCGATACCACGGCAGAAATTCCGGATGCCCTCTGGGCGCGCTCCCTCTGGTGGGTGCTATCGGCGAATTTCTGCCAGGGTTTACTACCCGCTGCCCGGCAGGGTAAAGGTGGTCTGCCCCAATTCGGCCAGGGTCTCGGCGTCGTAGAGGATCAGTCGCAGGCGGCTGGGCTGCACGGCCGGATCGGACCACGGCCCGGGCAGGTCCAGGTAGTAGACATCCCGGATTCGTTCACCCGGCAGCCAGTGACGGGTGGATGAAACCAGGCGCAGGGGAAATTGGTCCGATACAGCTGGACGTCCATCGGGCCAGTGGACCAGGTTGCCGCTGCTGTCTTCCAGGCGCAGAGAGACCTTGGCCACCTGTTCCAGAGCCGTTTGCGGGCGCCAGTAGAGGGCCAGGCGGAGGGCCCGATTGCCGGGCTGCTCCAGCATCACCAGGTCGTACCCCTCCAGATGCAGACGCCCATCCATGAACCACTCGTCCCGGGGAAACTCGGGTTCCCCGCTCTGCGCCTCTCCCCGGGGCCACACCCGCACCAGCGGCCCTTCCCCGCTGAAGCTGTAGAGGTCCTCGATGCCCGCCAGCTCCCGGGTCAGGTAGACGGGCAGCCCGGCCTCGACCCCTTCGGCCACGGCTCGGCGTCGCTCCTCGGGATCATCGGCCACGACGCCGGTGGCGTTCTGGCCCAGGCCGGCAGCCTGCTGCATGTACAGGAGCGCGGTAATCTCCCCCTCCAGGCCAATCACCTGACTTTGGGGCGGAAAGGGCACGCTGGCCATGGCCACCGCATAGTTGTGGACCGACCACACCTGGCTGCGGTTGACAGCTGGGCCGCGGCCGCCAGTGCCCAGGGCCAGGAGGACGAGCAGGAAGGTACCGACCATCCTGCCTGACCAGGGGCGCAGCATCCGCCGCAGCCCGGCCAGGCCCGCGCCGGCAAAGAGGCCTACCACCAGAAAGGCCGGCAGCAAAAAGACCGGCACGTCGGCCACCTGATAGTGGAGGGCGAAGGCCAGGTGGCTCACCCACAGGAGCGCCAACAGGAGCCAGGGGGCGGCAGGCCGTTGTCGCCGGAGCACGATCCAGGCCACGCCCAGGAGGGCCAGCCCCAATCCCACCAGCCCCACCTGCTCCTGGAACAGGCCAAACCACCAGGCCGGCGTCCGCTCCAGGGCGAAGGGGTTGTCGGTCAGAAAGCGAAAGTACCCCCGGGCCAACACATGATCCCAGAACCCCTGCCAGGTGTTCGCGTAGCTGCCGTGGAGGTCCCGCACCCCCATGGCCGCGCGCACGGGCAGATAGAGATAGAGCAGGAGCGGGCCGCCCAATGCCGCCAGCCAGGCCAGCCAGTGACGCCCCGGCCGCCAGAGGCCCGGCACGCGCCAGAGCAGGTAGAGACCCACGGCAGGCAGGGCCAGCAGGGTGGTCCGGTGATGGGCCAGGGCGAGCCCTACCACCACGCAGAGGAACGAAATCCGCCGGCGGGCTGCTGCCGGGTCGAGTTGGGGCAGATCCAGGGCCAGGTTGAGCATGGCGACCATCAGCAGGCCGTGGAGGGCGTACACTTCGGCCACGGTGGCCTGGCTCCACCAGACTGGCCCCAGGCCGAAGGCTACGGTGCTGGCCAGCGCGGCCACCAGGTCGCAGCGGCCATCGTCCCGGCGGAAGAGGCGGCAGGCCAGCCGGAAGAGCAAGCCCAGGGTGGCCGCCGCGGCCAGGGCGCTGAACAGGTTCATTCGCCAGGCCCAGTTGCCCAGGGGGAACAACACCCGGCTCCAGAGGCCTCCCAGCAGGATGTAGAGGGGGTAGCCCGTCGGGTGGGCGATGCCGAAGGTCGGCCCCACCAGCTGGAATTCCAGGCTATCGTCGAACAGTTCTACGATACTCGGCGCCGCCGTGGCCCCGTAGAGGAAGAGCCCCCCCAGGCCGACGAGCCAACTCCACACCCGCTCCTGGCACAGGGCTGCCAGCAGTTGCTTGGATTTCATAGGGGTGAAGTCTACCACAACCCGGCCCAGAACCCAGACGGGACGGCGCCGCATCCGCCAGAGGCCGTCGACTTTGTGGATACACCGGTGATTTGGTATCATACAGGCCCGATTCATTCTGGACAGAACCGCATAGCACCGACGTCAGGCGCGTATGGGGTGAGCGGACTTATCACAATATGGATCATCGAATCAAATCGATTACACATGTTTTCCTGGCCGGCGCCCTGGGTTGGTTGACCCTGGCCCTCTGGCCGACCCCCCTCCTGGCTCAAACCCCCGAGACGCCTCAGACTCTCTGGACTGCCTCCCAGAACGGTGGGCTGACGGTGCCCACCTACTGGTTTGTGCTGGCTTCCGGGCTGGCGCTGCTGGTTCCTGCCGGGCTGACCCTGGTGGCGGTCTCCGGCCTGGAGCCGGGCCGGGCCTGGGATGCCGCGCTGGGCGGAGTGGCTGCCATGGGCCTGGCTGCCCTGGGCTACTGGGCCATCGGGTTCGCCCTCCACTTTGGCGGCGTGGGCCTGGTGTACGATCTACCCGGCCTGCGCGATCTGGTCTGGGAGTGGAGCCCGCTCCCCTCGGACTGGGGAACCGGCTGGGGGATGGCTGGCCTGAGCGGCTGGTTCCTGGCCGGCCGGGATGTGACGCCCTTGACCTACGCCCTGTTCCTTGCCCACCTTCCCTGGGTCTTGACTGCGGCGCTCCTGCCCAACCTGGCCCTGCGGGGCCGGGCGCCGGTAACTGCCACCCTGTTGCTGCCCCTGCTCATGGGAGGCTTCATCTATCCCCTGGCCGGGAACTGGGTGCGCGGAGGCGGCTGGCTGGGCGCATTGGGCCGTAACCTGAACCTGGGCCATGGCCTGGTGGACTTTGGCGGTGCCGGCACGGTGCATCTGGTGGCTGCGGGCGTGGCCCTGGCCGCCCTGGTGGTCTGGGTCCCCCGACGTCCCCGGCGCCCCGTGGCCGCCACGCCGGTGCCACCGGCCCAGTTGCCATTGCTGGCCGTGGCCGGCAGCCTTCTCTTTCTAGCTGGCAGCCTGGGATGGCTGTGGAGCAACCCCCTCCAGGTCTCGGCCTTGCAGGAGGTGGCCCTGTTGCGGGGCAGTGTCAACCTGATCCTGTTCGCCTGTGGCGGCGTCCTGGTTCCGCTGATCTACACCTGGTTTGTCACCGGGACCAGCAGCCCGGTCCTGAGCGCGCGGGGGCTGACGGCTGGCGTGGTGGCCGGCCTGGCGGTGGGGCCCTTTGTGCAGCCCGCCCCGGCCTTTCTCATTGGCTTCCTGGCCGGGCTCACGGTACCCTTTATCACCTTTCTGGTGGACGGCATCCTGCGTCTGGACGATGCCACCGGCACCATCAGCGTCAGCGGCATTCCCGCGGTGGTGGGGTTGCTCCTCCTGGCCATCTTCGCCGACGGGACGGCCGGCCAGGGCTGGCATTTGACCGGTGTGGAAAGCTACCTGGGCGTCACGGGGCAGGGTGTCTCTGGACTGTTGGTGGCGCCGGGCTATCAGATCGATTTTCCGGGACAGCTACAGGCCCAAATTATCGGTATCTTGACCCTGGGGTTATGGGGCTTTCTGGTGGGGATGATCATCTGCGCGCCCCTGGGGCTCTTGCTCTACAGCCTGCGCCGGGCCGGCGTCACCAGTGGACAGAGTCTACCGACTGCGGACCTGGCCGATGGCCGGCCTGAGGGTCGCTCTTCGCTGCACCCGGAGCCTCTGTCGTCGCCCCTGGGCTCCCCGGCCAATCCGGTCAATCCTTCGGTCAGCCGGGAGGGCTAGCACCCTCGCCTTCTTCCGCTCCTAGCCTGGAACCCACAAATTCAGGCGCACCGTTGACGAAGCTCTGGATGTCCATGCTGCGTTTCCCCGCGGGCTGGACTTCCTGGAGCAGCAAGAGATCCTGGCCGGTGCCTACCGCCGGCCCTTCCTCACTCTGGACGACCAAACCCGGCTCGGCCTGGCCTGGCACTACCCGGGCCCGCCAGATTTTGAACGGCTGGCCACGCCAGAAGGTGTAGGCGCTGGGCCAGGGTGTATAGGCGCGGGTCATCCGCTCGATCTGGACGGCGGGCTTGTGCCAGTTGATCTGGCCGTCCTCCTTTTTAATCAGGCGGCAGATGGACGGCGTGCCGGGGAGGTCGCTCTGGGGGATGGGTGAGACCTCTCCAGCCAGCCAGCGGGGCAGGGTGCGAACCAGCAGTGATGCGCCCAGCTCGGCCAGGCGTTGGCTCAGGCTTTCGGTGGTGTCCTCGGGGCGGATGGCTTCCCGTTCCTGGGCCAGCACCGGGCCCGTGTCCATTCCCTCATCCATCAGCATAATGGAGACGCCGGTTTCGGTTTCGCCGTTGAGAATGGCGGCGGCAATGGGCGACGCCCCCCGATAGGCGGGCAGCAGGCTGGCATGGACGTTGAGGCAGCCGAAGGCGGGGATCTCCAGCACCGATTTGGGCAGGATCAGGCCGTAGGCCGCGACCACGATCACATCCGGCGCCTGGGCGGCCAGGGCGTCCACCGCGGCCGGGTCTTTGCGCAGGCGTGCCGGTTGTAGCACGGGCAGCCCCTGGGCCTGGGCAAACTGCTTGACAGGACTGGCCGTCAGTGTCCGCCGGCGGCCGGCAGGCCGGTCCGGCTGGGTCACCACGGCCACCACCTGCCAGCCGTGGGCGGGTCCCTGCTCGTGGAGGGCCTGGAGGGTGGGCACGGCAAAGTCCGGCGTGCCCATGAAGAGAATGCGAACGGTGGTGTGGGTGCTCATGGGGGGCATTGTAGCATACCTGATGTAGCCCGGCGTAAATCGGATTTGCGCCCTCTGCGTCTTTATGTGAAAAAATGCCCTTTTTGCAGGGGCGTCATTGGCCTATTTTCACCGGGCCGCACTAGGGCGCCTGCCGGCTATGCAGCAGCTCTTTGGCTTCATCCAGGGTCGGTTGGGCCTCGGTGCCGCCTGGGGCGCGGGTGGAGAGGGCGCCACAGGCGCAGGCCAGGCCCAGGGTTTCAACCAGGGGCCAGCCGTGGAGGAAGCCGTACACGAAACCGGCGTCGAAGCTGTCGCCGGCGCCGGTGGTATCCACCACCGGGACGGTAAAGCCGGGATCCCAAACGGTTTGGCCATCCTGGCGGGCCACTGCCCCTTGGGCGCCCCGCTTCACGGCCACCAGGGGCAGGCGGGCGGCCAGGGCATCCAGGGCCTGTTCCAGGCTGTCGGCCCGGGCGATGGCCAGCGCCTCCTGTTCATTGGGGAGGAAGAGGTCCACGTGGGGCCAGAGGTGCTCCAGGCCGCTATCCCAGCGTTCAGCCGGATCCCAGTTGGTATCCATGGAGACGGTGGCGCCCTGTTTGTGGGCAGCCGCCAGCAGGTCGGCCAGGCCAGGCTGGAGGGCGTGTTGCAGGAAGTAGCTGGAGACATGGACATGGCGGGCCTGGGCCAGCAACGCCCGGTCGACCATCTCGGCCTCCAGGCGATTGATGGCGCCCAGGTAGGTCAGCAAGGCCCGATCTCCCTGGTGGTGGAGGATCACCGTCATCCCGGTCTTGAGGGATGGGTCGACGATCACGCCGGTGGTGTCGATCTTGCGGGCCTGCAGTTGTTCCAGCATGTAGCGGCCGAACAGGTCCTGGCCGACTACGCCGCAGTAGGCTACCCGCAGGCCCAGCCGTGCGGCGCCACAGGCAAAGATGGTGCCAGAGCCGCCGATGGCCAGGGTGGCATCCTGGATGACTTTTTCCACCTGCCCGAATTCGGGGCGAGCATCTCCAGAGAGGATCAGGTCGACGTTGATTTCGCCCAGGACGAGGATGTCAAACATGTGCATGGCGCTGTGGGTCGGTTGGAATGGTTTCAGCGACGAAGCGGGGGAATCCGGGCCAGTGTAGCCGGTCGGCTGGGAAAAGTCAAGACGTCGGCTGCTCGTTTTTCGTGCTTTGCTGACTGATTGTGATGGGTTGTGAGCGACCTGCCAACCGATCTGCCTCAGCACATCTGGTCATCCCCTGAAAATGGCCCGATTTTACCTCCCGACAGGCCTTGACAAACCCGCCTGGCTCGCCCATAATGCCCCTATACCTTGAACTTTGATGGATTCCATGAACTTTTTTGAGCGTTTTTTGTTTCTTCCCGGATTGGGCTATTTCCCCTCTTTTTCCGGCACCTTCGGGAGGGCGGTAAGGCTGCCGATGAACATGGAATGGAACGGACTATGACGTCACGAGGACAACACACCTTCGCCGAAATCATGAGCCAGGCGACCGCCTGGTCCGCGGCCCTGGCAGAATTTCAGGGCCGGGTGGAGCAGGTGCAGGCCGCCTGGGACGACGCCGCACCTACCCGGGTGCTCTTCACCGGTTGCGGCTCCACCTACTACCTCTCCCTCATCGCTGCATCCATCCTCCAGGGGCTGACGGGCATTCCGGCCCGGGGTGTGCCGGCCTCGGAATTGGTGCTCTTTCCCCACCATGTGACCGCCGACCCAGGCCGCACCCTCCTGGTGGCCATCTCCCGCTCTGGCACCACCTCGGAGACCATCGCCGCGGTCAGCCGCTTCCGGCAGATGGGCGGCCGGCGGGTCTGGTGTGTGACCTGCTACCCGGATACGCCCCTGGCCCAGGAGAGCGATCTGGTCTTGCCCGCCGAGGCGGCCCAGGAAGAGAGCGTGGCCCAGACCCGCTCCTTCAGCACCATGTTGGTGCTGGTTCAGGCATTGGCCGCCACCGTGGCCCATGAGCCGCTGGACGCCCTCTTTTCCCTGCCGCCGGCTGGGGAGGCTCTGCTGGAGGCCACAGCCGGGGAGATGGAAGGGCTGGGCAACCGCCTGGAGCTGTGCCGCTATTTCTTCCTGGGATCCGGGCCCCAGTACGGCGTGGCCTGTGAAGCCATGCTGAAGCTCAAGGAGATGTCCATCACCCACAGCGAAGCCTACCACGCCCTGGAATTTCGCCATGGCCCCAAGGCCATGGTCGATGGCGAAACGCTGGCCGTGGGTCTCCTCTCCCGCCGTGCCTTCGACCATGAGCGGGCGGTGCTGATGGAGACCGGCGAGATGGCGGCCACCATCCTGGCCCTGAGTCCCGCCGAACCCATCGCTGGCGCCATCAACGTACAACTGCCCACTGCGCTGCCCGAGTGGACGCTCCCACCCCTCTACCTGCCCCCACTCCAGCTGCTGGCCTACCATCGGGCCATGGCCAAGGGTCTGGACCCCGATCGCCCGCGGCATCTGGAGGCCGTGGTGGTTTTAGACCCCGATTCCCTGGCCTGAGTTCCCTCCCTGCTGGATCGGACGTTTTCTCGCGCCCGGATCCTGATCTTTGGTCCAGCGGGGAGCTTCCCTTTTGGTCGCATCCGAACTGTCCCCAGGGGCGGCGTCTGCCGGCCCGTTTTCGCCTATCCTGTTGTCAACCGTTCAAGAAGAGCGGGAAGTCAATCCACCAACACGCCGGGCTGCATTTTTGTGCCCGGCTATGCGGACAACAGAGAGGAGGCAACCATGCAAACCGTCTTCATCACTGGCGCGACCGGCTACATTGGCTTCAGCGTGGCACAGGCTTTTCGACGGGCAGGCTACGCTGTCCTGGGGTTGACCCGCAGCCCGCACAAGGCCCGCTTCCTGGCCCAGCGGGAGATCCAGCCGGTGGTAGGCGCCATGCAGGAGCCGGACACCTATCGTCACCTGGCCGCCCAGGCAGATATCCTGATCCACGCCGCGGTGGACTACCAGGCGGATACGGCAGAGCTGGATCGGCTCACGGTGGAGACGTTGCTGGCCGCTGCCCGCCAGGGGACGACGCCCCGGACCCTCATCTACACCAGCGGTGTCTGGGTTCACGGCGACACGGGGGGCGACGCAGTCGATGAAAGTTCTCCCCTGGCGCCGGCGGCCGCGGTCGCCTGGCGGCCAGCCGTGGAGGATCAGGTGCTGACCGAGACGGGAGTACGGGGTCTGGTGCTGCGGCCCGGGGTGGTCTACGGCGGGGCCGGCGGGTTGACCGGCCTCTGGTTTGACGGCGCCACCAACGGCCACCCCTTCGACGTGGTGGGCGATGGTCGCAACCACTGGTCCATGGTGCACGTGGGCGATCTGGCCCAGGGGTATGTGCTGGCCGCCCAGAGCGGCCTGGCCGGCGAGGTCTTCAACCTGGTGGATGGCGTACCCCGGCAGGTCTCGGAGATGGTGACCGCCATCGGGCGGGCCACCGGCACCCACAAGCGGCCCCATTACCGGCCGCTGGCGGAGGCTGTGACAGAGATGGGCCCCCTGGCCGAAGCATTGGCCCTGGATCAGAAGCTCCGCCCGGATAAAGCAACCCGCTTCCTGGGCTGGCACCCCCAGCATCCCGATTTCGTGGCCGATGTTCACACCTACTATCGGGCGTGGCAGGCACAACGTCAGCAGTGAGGTAAAGACCATGAACTATATCTGCACGACCTGCGGCACCCAATTTGCCGAAACGGACAGCCCTCCTGACACATGCCCCATCTGTGCCGATGAACGCCAGTACATAGGATGGGAGGGGCAGCGCTGGACCACCCTGGCCGAGCTGCAGGCGGATTACCACAACGTCATCAAGACCGCTGAGCCTGGCCTGACGGGCATCGGCACCCACCCCCACTTTGCCATCGGCCAGCGGGCCCTGCTGGTGCAGACGCCCCAGGGCAATGTCCTGTGGGACTGCATCAGCCTGCTGGATGATCCCACCATTGCGGCGGTTGAGGCGCTGGGCGGTATTCAG
Source organism: Litorilinea aerophila (assembly GCF_006569185.2). Taxonomy (NCBI): domain Bacteria; kingdom Bacillati; phylum Chloroflexota; class Caldilineae; order Caldilineales; family Caldilineaceae; genus Litorilinea; species Litorilinea aerophila. Next base: position 82,407 of record NZ_VIGC02000005.1, read on the forward strand.
GCCATCGCCATCTCCCATCCCCACTTCTACAGCAGCATGGTGGAGTGGGGGCGGGCCTTCCAGGCGCCCATCTACCTGCACGAATCCGACCGTCGGTGGGTCATGCGGCCGGATCCTGCCATCCACTTCTGGCAGGGCGAAACCCTGTCGTTGTGGGATGGGGTGACCCTGATTCGCTGTGGCGGCCATTTTGCCGGGTCGACCGTCCTGCACTGGCGGGATGGGGCGGAGGGCCAGGGCGTGCTGCTCACCGGGGATACCCTGCAGGTGGTTTCCGATCGGCGCTATGTGAGCTTCATGCGCAGCTATCCCAACCTGATCCCCTTGTCTGCCGCGGCGGTACGGCGCATTGTGGACGCGCTGGCCCCCTATTCCTTCGAGCGGATTTACGGCGGCTGGTGGGATCGGGTGGTGGCCGGGGATGCTCAGGCCGCGGTGGCCCGCTCGGCAGCCCGCTACCTGCAGGCCCTCCAGGCGGAAGGTGGGGCAACCGGGGAGGATGACCTCGCCTGAGCCCGGGGGCCGCCTACTCCAGGGGGATGGGTTCGCCCATCACTGGCGGCGGAACCCGACGAATCACATCCAGCAGGGCGGCCAGGAGTGCCGGGATTTCCCGCAGCTCGGACCAGGCGATGGAACGGGGATCGTAGGTGCGGCGGTCGGCTGCGACGCCCACCGCCGGCACTCCCAGCTGCTCGCAGAGGAAGAGGGCCCTGGGCAGGTGAAAATTCTGGGTCACCAGGATGGCATCCTGAACCTGGAAGATGGCCCGGGCCCGATAGCAGGTGTCGTAGGTTCGGCGGCCGCCATAGTCGGGCTGGATGTCTTCGGCCGGCACGCCCCGCTCCAGGGCGTAGGCCATCATGGCGCCGGGCTCGTTGTAATTGTCGAAGCGGTTGTCGCCGCTCATCAGTAGCTTTTGCACCTTGCCCGCCTGGTAGAGCTCGATGGCCGTGTCCACCCGGTCCCGCAGCATGGCGCTCAGGCGGCCGCTGCCATAGACCCGGGCCCCAAAGACGATGGCCACCCGGGCCGGCGGCACGTCGTTGGCCGTGTAGATGGCATTCGCATAGCGGTAGCTGATCCACCAGCGCCAGCCAAATGGAAACAGCATCAGGCCCAGGATCGAACCTCCGATCAGGATCCCTACCCACTTCCGCCCCAGACGACGGCGCCACCTTCCAACTTGCATCAACCTGTGCCTCCTTACGAACACGCGCCCATTGCCGGGTATGGTTCACAATCGTCGGAGTCCCGGACAGGACAAACCCTCTCCCGACATGCTGCACCGACGATCTTGGACTATACCCTCCATTGCCGGTCGACTTGACAGCAGGCTGCCCTGCCCCGATACTATAGCCTATGCTCGACGAACAGCGGCATCCTTCCACCGCATCCCGGCAGCCCGATTCTACCCGCGCCCGTCCATCGCCTCAAGTCGAGGCGACCCGATTTGAGGCATTGGACGACGCTGAAGCGCCCCAGGTTCCCCCCTCCTGGACGGCGCTGCCGGTGCTGGAGATCGACGGGGAGGCCACCCCTGTGGCACCACCGCCCCAGTCGGCCGGGCGTCAGCCAGCTCCAGAGCGGAGAGGGGCGCTTCCCGAGCAGCAGGATGAGATCCTGGTGGTCAGTCTGGGCGACCGCACCCCCACCGTCGCGGCAGGGGAGCATGTGGAGCTGGCGGTGGGCCTCCTCAACAACGGCCCCCGGCCGGCCACCTTCATCGTCACGGTGGAAGGCTGGCTGGACCCGGCCTGGCTGCCGTCCCTGCCGGTATACCGGACCCTACAGCCGGGCGAGCGGGCACAGCTCACCCTCACCCTGGCACCGCCCCGCCACCCTGCCAGCCGGGCAGGGGAGCATCCTTTTGCCGTGGTGGTGCGGGCCCCGGACGCGTATCCCGGCCGCCAGAGCCGGGTGGCCGCCCGCCTGGTGATTGAGCCGTTCTACGACCTTCGCCTGGGGAGGCCAACCCCGGGGCGAGTTTCCCTGGCGTGGTTCCGGCGAGAGGCCTGGGTGCGTCTGCCGGTGGCCAACGGCGGAAACGCCCCGCTTCGCTGTGAACTCCAGGGGCGCGACCGACATGGTCGCTGTCAGCTGAGCTATCGCGTCTCTTACGACTCCGGGCTCCAGCCCAATCCGGCCCGTTTTCTGCTCCAGCCCGGTGAACGCCTGTGGGTGGCAGTGCGGGTTACCCCCAGACAGCGGCCTGTGTTGGGGATCCGGGCTGAAGTTGCGCCGCTCTATTTTCGTCTGTGGGGCCGGGGGGCAAATGGCGAAGTGGAGCGCCACGGCGGAGGGTGCGCCGTGGCTTTGGCCCCCTGGATCGGCCTGGGCCAGATGTTCGCCGCCGCTGGGGTACTCCTGCTGGCTGTCATCGGGATGGCCATGCTGGCCCTCGGCGCCCTGTTGGCCCTGCCAGGCCCCGCGGCCGGGGAACCCGGTGTCGACCCAGGAGCGACGCCGGTGGCCGTGCCCATCGCCATCCTGGTCAGGGTAGCGGACCCGGTGCCGACCCGGCCGGCAGTGGCCTCCATGCCGGGCCCTGTGCCAGATGGGATGGCAGCGCCCCCGGCTCCGGCGGCGTCCACGGGCGGCGTCTCGGCATTGGGTCCGGTGGTCTTGCCCGAACAGGTGACTGCCCCGGGAGAGGTCCTGCCCTCCCCGCCGCCCACCGCCACTCCTGTGCCCCGGCAGACCATGACCTACCAGCAGATGTTTCAGGAGATCGGCGCCCGCTACGACCTGAACTGGCGCCTGTTGGCCGCCCAGGCCTACGTGGAAAGTGGCTTCGACTCTTTGGCCATGGGCAGCCACGGCGATTTGGGCCTGATGCAGATCTTGCCCACCACGTGGCAGGAATGGGCTCCGGCCCTCCAGGTGAACGATCCCTTTGACAGCTACAGCAACGTCCTGGTGGCGGCGGCCTATCTGGACTACCTGCGCACCCTGTTGGGCAGCCGGGGATACCCCCAGGAAGAGTGGATGCTGGTCGCCTACAACTGGGGGCCAGACCAGCTACTGGACTTCCTGGCAGCTGGCGGCACCTGGGAGACGCTGGCGCCGGAACTGCAAGACTACGCCACCCAGATCCGGCGCCTGGCTGCCACCATCCCCGCGGAGTGATACCGAATTGTCTTGCGAAGTGGCGTTTATGATTTCGTAGGTCCGGTCTCCTGGCCGGACATTCGCATCCGGTGGGACGGGAACCCATGTCACGCAGGGATGCGTGACCTACGGATCGTGCGGGTTTTTTCATTCCCCGCAACGCCATGAAGGTGCATGGAGAACTCAGGTGCGACGTCGTCCCGTCTGGATCGGCATCCTCAGATGCCGACTCCGTGTCGCGAGGGTAGCCTGTGTGCCGTGGGAGCATCCGGTCCTGAAAAATGGAACCCGGATCGGTAGGTCCGGTCTCCTGGCCGGACATCCGCATCCGGTGGGACGGGAACCCATGTCACGCAGGGAGGCGTGACCTACGGATCGTGCGGGTTTTTTCATTCCCCGCAACGCCATGAAGGTGCATGAAGCACTCAGATCATGAAGCACTCAGATGCGGTGTCACCTGTGGAATCTGTGGCTGAAAATAAAATGCAGAGGAGTCATCTGTGGTTTTTGAAGGCTGAGGAGAGCCTGTCATGGAACTGGAACGCCCTGACCTGACCCAGTTGCCGCCCCATGTCCGCGCCTACATCGAGGCGCTGGAGGCAAAGCTGGCGCGCCTCCAGGCTGAGTCCGAGCCCGTGGCGTCGGAGTCGGCCTCCGGGCCGGAGGAGCCGCCGTCCCATACCAGCGTGATCACCATCACCGAGCAGGGGCAGGTGAAACGGACTCCCCGCCACCTGTACGGACGCCAGCGCCGGGGCGGTATGGGCGTCTTCGGCATCGACGCGGCCGAGGCGGATCCGCCCGTGGGGCTGGTGCTGGCCGATGACGACGCCGGCATCATCCTGCTGACGGACCAGGGGCGCGCTTTTCGCCTGCCGGTGGCCGAGCTGCCTGAAACGCCCCTGAACGGGCGGGGCCGCTCCATCCTGGAGCGCTTTCCCCTGCGGGCGGACGAGCGGCTGGCCCTGGCCTTCCCCGACCAGCCCCTGGATGGCCGGGGCGCCTACCTGATCCTGGTGACCCGGCGGGGACAGGTGCGCCGCATTGCCGCCCACTTTCTGGGGCGCAGCCTGCAACCGGGAACGGTGCTCTACAACGTATCCGAAGGGGGCCCGCCGGCCGCCGCCTGCTGGTCCCAGGGCGATCAGGAATTGTTCATCGTGACCCGGGCCGGCCAGGCTACCCGTTTCGCCGAACGGCTGGTGCCAGTCCGGGGATGCCTGGGCATGCGGGTGGATCCCCAGGACGAGGTGGTGGGCGTGGCGGCCATCCCCGCGGACGGGGCTGTCTTCCTGCTCAGCGACCAGGGCAAGGGGACCATCCGCCTGATGAGCGGCTTCAGTGCCCACAAGTCGCCGGGGGCAGCCGGGAAGACGGCCATGAGAGCCGACCAGATCGTGGGCGCGGTGCCTGTCCAGGAGGGCGACGACCTGCTGATCCTCTCCCGGCTGGGCAAGGTCATCCGCTTTGCGGCGGCCGAGGTGCCGCCCAAGGAGGGGGTGGTCCAGGGGGTCAACTGCATGAACCTGCGGGCCGACGAGTGCGTCGCCGTGGCGGTGCTGCCGGCCCTGGCTGCGGCCCCTGCCTGATACCCTGCTGGGAAACGTCCGGTCGCGTTTTCCTGCCCAATTTGCCTGCGCCCTGCGGATATGCCCGAATACCTGTCACAGGGAGATATCTGAAGCGAAGAATCTGCCTTGGAGCCGGGGTTACAGGCCTGGTCATTGAAAGCTGATATACTGAAAGGCTCTGCTTTCCGTCATCGGAGCAGAGCCGTTTTTGTCGGCGGGTTTTTGGTACTTTTGCATAATAAAATCCGGGGAACTTTGCGCCATTTCATTGAGTTGTATGTCCGTGGCGTATGATAGGATGAGGTCGGGACGTGAGTCGCCCGGCCGGGCACATGGGAACGCCACCAGGGAGCGCAGGCTGGAACAGGCTTGGACCTGGTTTAACAGCCCCGGTGCCCATTCGACAGCAACCGTTGACACGTTGTTAACGTATCGACGGTAGACTCAAATCTAAGTTGCAGGTGCTGCTGCCCTGTCTGGCCTTGTGTAGGTCAGGCTGCACTGGCCGAAGGCCGGACCAGCCTGTTGGACAACAGCCTTGCAGAAGGAGAGTCAGAAATGACATCAGAAGCGCTGAACCAGATCGAAGCGCGAGAACGCTATCGACGCAGTGTCACCCGGGCCCAGGTGGCCGATTTGTTGGGCCTGATCACGGGCCAGGACACTGATTTGATCAATTACCATGAGATCGCCAATCGCCTCAAGGCCCGTCAACAGATTGAAAAAGGAACCGAGATGGTTCCCCTGGATCGGATTGTGGGCAGCGTGGGGCGTTATCGAGATTTCACCCGCACCTTCCTGCCCCGCTCTGGCGTCAACGAAGAGCGCTGGACGCGGGTCGACGCGGCCATGCATTCCCTGGAAGGCTTGCCGCCAGTGGAACTTTTCAAGATCGGTGAAGTCTACTTTGTGAAAGATGGGAACCACCGGGTCAGCGTGGCCCGGGCCAACGGCATGACCCACATCGAAGCCTATGTCACCGAGGTGGCCACCGATATCCCCCTCACCCTGGATGACTTCGAACGGGATCGCTGGCTGATCAAGGTGGAGGAAGCTGAATTTCTGGAGAAGACGAAGATCAATGAGCTGGTGCCGGATCACGGCATCAGTCTGACGGAGCCGGGCCGATACGAACAGCTGATCCACCACATCCAGGTGCACCAGTACCTGCGCAACCTGGACCTGGACCGGGAAGGGAAGGAAGAGCGCCTTAGCTGGGAAGACGCCGTGGTGAGCTGGTATCGCAACGTCTACCAGCCTGTGGTGGAAGCGATCCGCAAGTACAACCTCCTGGAGCATTTCCCCGAGCGTACTGAGGCGGATCTCTACCTGTGGATTGCCCATCACCGGGAGCGCCTGGCGGCCCACTACGGGTTGGCGCCCCTCAGCCCGGAAGCCGCTGTGAGCACCTTCGCCGAGCTCCACAGCGAGCGCCCGCTGGAGCGTACGGTGAAGGGGCTGCGCCTGGGGCTGTTGCGGGTCCTGGGCCAGGATGACATCCCGCCCGGCATGTCGGAAGAGGAGTTCCTGGAAGCCCGCGCCCGCCACGATGCGGGCGAGATCTCCCTGGCCGAAGCAGCACAACGGCAAGAAGAGGGGGAAGACACCGAAGCAGAGGATCCGGAGGCAGAGTCTGAGCCGTCCCAGGAGCCTGCATAGGCCGGGACGGACGGCGTCGGGACGCGTGCCGCCTGTCTGCACCTGGACAGGCGGCACTTTCTTTGTGGTTGGATGTTTGTTGTTCACTCCCCTCGTTTTGGTGGCCAGCTCCAGTTTCGTCACCCGCCGGGCATCACATCCAAAGGTTCCATCGAAAAGCGATTCAACTTAGAATTCCAAAGAAAAATGTGGTAGGATTACTCTAATATGGCAGCTTTACCAACTCCACACCGCCCCGGGTGGAGTTGGTCCATTGGCGGATTGCAACGAATCTTTCCTGTAGTCCACAGCCCTGTGCCCAGCGGGACCTGCCCTGACAAATCCTCGTGGTCCCCCGTATCGACCTCCTGTATGGAGTCAGATGATAGCGTGTCGGGTTCGATGAGATCGATTGGATAAAGCTGGAGAAAAAAGGGGGGGCAGGCACCAGAACAATGGACAGTTGCTGCGGCCTCAAAGGAGTCAACCCTGACGAGGAACGGATATGCTCCGAGTAAAAATCATCTGTACAATTGGCCCGGCCAGCCGTGAGCCAGAGGTGTTGACCCGGCTGATTCAGGCAGGCATGAATGTGGCTCGCCTGAACCTGAGCCACGGAACCCACGAGTACCACCGCGCTACCATCGAGCGCATTCGCACCATTTCGGAAGAATTGGGCAAACCCATCGCCATTCTGGCCGACCTGCAGGGACCGAAGTTGCGGGTGGGTAAGATGCAGCCCGGCGGCGTTCCCCTGCGCAAGGGGGAAGAAGTGGTCCTGACCGTCGAAGATGTGGAAGGCAAGCCCGGCCTGATCCCCATCCAGTACCAGGATCTGCCCGCCAAGGTCCGCCCGGGCGAGCGCATCCTCATCGACGATGGCCTGCTGGAGCTGGAAGTGCTCTCCAGCTCGGACAAGGAGATTCGGGCCCGGGTGGTAATCGGCGGAACCCTCACCGACAACAAGGGCATGAACCTCCCCGACGCTTCCCTGGACATTCCGGCCCTGACGGAAAAAGACCTGGAAGATGTCCGGTTTGCCCTGAGCCAGCAGGTGGACTGGATCGCCCTCAGCTTTGTGCGCACGGCCGGGGAGGTGTTGGAGTTAAAGCAGATCATCCAGCAGGACTCCTCCTTTGGGCGGGTGCCTCCCGTCATCTCCAAAATTGAAAAGCCGGAAGCAGTGCGCAACATCGATGCCATCATCAACGCCTCGGACGCCATCATGGTGGCCCGGGGGGATCTGGGCATTGAGACCCGCCCCGAAACCGTCCCCATGGTCCAAAAGATGATCATCTCCAAGTGCCTGGCCGCGGCCAAGCCGGTGATCACCGCCACCCAGATGCTGGACTCCATGATCCGCAACCCCCGGCCCACCCGGGCCGAGGCCAGCGACGTGGCCAACGCGGTGTTGGACGGCAGCGACGCCATCATGCTCTCGGGCGAGACGGCCTCTGGCAACTACCCGGTGGAGTCGGTGGAGACCATGGTCAAAATTGCCGAAGAGGCAGAGCGGGCCCTCCTGGCCAGCGACCGCCGGGTGAAGTTCGCCAAGCCCGAGATCTACACCGCTGCCGGCGCGGTCTGCCACGCGGCCATGCAGACGGCCGAGCTCTTGAATGCCAAGGCCATCATTGCACCGACCGTCAGCGGCGCCACGGCCAAGTTCATTGCCAGCTTCCGGCCCCGGGTTCCGGTGGTGGCCGTCACCCCCAGCCCCATGGTCCAGCGGCAACTCTGCATGTACTGGGGCGTCTATCCCCTGTTGACCCGCCGCCTGAGCAACACCGACGAAGTGGTCAACGATGCCATCGCGGTGGCCCAGAAGCATGGTTATGTCAATCCAGGGGACACGGTGGTGTTGACGGCCGGGGTGGTGGGCAGCGTGCGCAGCGCCACCAACCTGATGATGGTGCGCACCATCGAGCGGGTGTTGGCCCGGGGCATTGGCCTGGGCCAGCGGGAGATCGCCGGCCGCATCGTGCGCATTAAAACCCCCCTCAACGGCGTGGAGCCGGAGATCGGGCCCCAGGACATCGTCTTTGTCGACCACGTGGACCGCTCCTGCATCAAGTTGCTGCAGCGGGCCGGCGGCCTCATCACCCGGGATTCGGGGCTGGATAGCCTGGGCGCGGTGGCTGCCGTGGAGCTGGGTCTGCCGGCCATCATCGGCGTGGATGGGGAGATCGACCAGCTGGTGGACGGCAAGCGGGTCATCCTGGATGCCACCACCGGCCAGGTGATCGAATGGAACAAATAGGGGCGGGCCTCTGTGCCCGCCTGCAGGGCCCCCGTGCCCGTGTTCAGATCCGCTCGGGAACGGGGTGCCCCGCCTCCCGGATGGCCCGGGGCACGTCCACCATCACCAGCAGGATCAGCCCCAGGGCGAAAAAGACAGCAATGGAGAGGATGGCCAGCCGGTAGCTGCCGCTGAACTGGAGGGTCAGGCCGTACAAGAGGGGGCCAAGCCAGCTGGTGCCCCGCTCGCTGACTTCATACAGGCTGAAGTACTCTGCCTCCTGGCCGGTGGGAATCATCTGGGAAAAGAGGGAGCGGCTCAGGGCCTGGCTGCCCCCCAACACCACGGCAATCACCGCGGCCATGAGGAAGAACTCCCGCTCCGTCTGCAGCATCCCGTAGGCATAGACGGTCACCGCCAGCCAGATCACCAGGCTGATGACGATGGCCCGACGCGTCCCCACCCACCGGGCCACATAGCCGAAAACCAGCGCCCCCACAAAGGCGATGAACTGAACCATGAGGATCACCTGCACCAGGGAGGCGGTCCCCATGCCCAGCACCTGGCTGCCGAACTGCGCGGCCAGCGCGATGACGGTCTGGATGCCGTCGTTGTAGAGGAGGTAGGCCACCAGAAACAGCAGCGTCTGGGGGTAGCCGGGCAGGTGTCGCAGGGTGTGGCGAAGCTGTTTGAAGCCGACGCTCCAGTAGTGTTCGCCCGGGGGCAAGGCCCGCAGGGGCTGCCGTCGCCGCAGGCTCAACAGGGGGATCACGGTGAAGATGGCCCACCAGAGGCCGGCCGAAGCCAGACAGATGCGGGCTGCGTGGCCAGTGTCGATGCCCAGGGGCTCGGCCAGAAACTGGACGAAGACCAGGTTCAAGGCCAGGAGGAGCCCACCGCCCAGGTAGCCCAACGCCCATCCCTGGGACGAGACCCGGTCCCGCTCCTCCGGCGGGGCGATGTCGGGCAGGTAGGCGTTGTAGAACACAATGGAGGCGCCAAAGCTCAGGTTGGCCAGCAGAAAGAGCACGCCTCCCAGCAGATAGCGGTCGCCGTTCAAGAAGTAGAGGCCCATGGTCGCCAGGGCGCCCACATAGGCGAAGATGCCCATGAGCTGCTTTTTGCGGTGGGAATAGTCGGCGATAGCGCCCAGGATGGGCAGGAAGAAGACCTGGAGCGCCACCGACAGGGAAACCACGTAGGGGAAGAAGGAATCGGCCAGGACGGGCAGGCCCAGGGGATACACGTACCCGGCTGCATCGGCGGCCTGCTTGGTCACAGCCGTGAGGTAGGGACCCAGGAAGACCGTCACCACGGTGGTGGAAAAGGCAGAATTGGCCCAGTCATAGAAGTACCAGCCGATCTGCTCTCGTCGACTGTAGGCTGGCGTGGGTTGGTCCATGGCGCTTCGCCTCCTCTTTCCTGGTGGAGTGCGTTTCAAGGCACTTAGGGCGTGTCAGCCGATGATTTCAATCATCGGCCCAAGGCCGGCCACGGTCTCATGTCGAGCTATCGCATACCGGCCAATTCAAAAAGGGGAGCACAGGAACGTGCTCCCCTTTTTCATGCCATTGTCTTCATGGTCTCGGCCGTTGCCTGTCAGGCGGGGACGGGGAAACGGCTGGCCATCTCCAGCACCTGGGCCCGGGTTTGCTCCTGGAGGGCCTGGTTCTGGGGGTCTCGGGCAATGGCCGCAATCCAGCGGCCGATCTGGGTGAATTCGGCCTCGCCCAGCCCCCGGGTGGTGGCGGCCGGCGTGCCCAGCCGGATGCCGCTGGTCACCATGGCGGGTCTGGGGTCGAAGGGGATCATGTTCTTGTTGCAGTGGATGCCTGCGTTGTCCAGCGCCTTTTCCACCGCCTTGCCTGTGATCTCCTCTGAATTCAGCACGCTCAGGTCCACCAACATCAGGTGGTTATCGGTGCCGCCGCTGACGATGCGCAGCCCCTCCTCCTGCAGGGAGCGGGCCAGGGCCTGGGCGTTGGCCACCACCTGCTGCTGATAGGCCTTGAACTCGGGCCGCAGGGCCTCGCCGAAGCTGACTGCCTTGGCCGCGATGATGTGCATCAGGGGGCCGCCCTGGGTGCCAGGGAAGACAGCCCGGTCGATCTCCCGCGCGTATTCGGCCCGGCAGAGGATCAGCCCACCCCGGGGCCCTCGCAAGGTCTTGTGGGTGGTGGAGGTCACCACGTCGCAGTAGGGCACCGGATCGGGGTGCAGCCCCGCGGCGATCAACCCGGCCACGTGGGCCATGTCCATCATCAGCTTGGCCCCCACGCTGTCCGCAATCTCCCGCAGCCGGGGGAAGTCAAAGAAGCGGGGGTAGGCGCTGGCGCCGGCCACGATCAGTTTGGGCCGCAGCTCCTCGGCCATCCGCTGCAGGTTGTCGTAGTCGATGCGCTCGGTTTCCCGGTCCACGCCATAGTGCTGGAAGTTGTACAGCTTGCCGGAGCTGTTCAGGTGGAAGCCGTGGCTGAGGTGGCCGCCGTGGTCCAGTTTGAGGGCCAGCACCGTGTCACCGGGCTTCAACAGGGCCAGGTAGACCGCTTCGTTGGCCTGGGCGCCGGAGTGGGGCTGGACGTTGGCGTGTTCGGCGCCAAAGATGGCCTTGGCCCGTTCAATGGCGATGCGCTCGGCGATGTCCACAAATTCACAGCCGCCGTAGTAGCGCTTGCCCGGATAACCTTCCGCGTATTTGTTGGTCAGGACACTGCCCATGGCTGCCAGCACGGCCGGGGAGACATAGTTCTCGCTGGCGATCAACTCGATGCCGCTGAACTGGCGTTTGCGCTCCAGCTCGATGGCCTCGTAGATTTCCGGATCCTGTTCGGCCAAAATCTCCCGGGGATCGGGGGTGTCGGTCCAGGCGTCAAAGGCAAGGGGCGACGTGTGTTCCGCCTGGTTGCCCGTTTGTAATGATGATGTGATACTCATCCATCCATTCTCCTTGGGAACAGAGGCTCCCTCTCTGATCGTTCCAAACACAACGCGTGGGAGGGGCAACGCGTCGAAGTCCATGGCGGTTGGAATGCGCGCCAGGGACCCTGATAGCCGGCTGCTGGAGCGGCGACCCGGCCCCGGACACACAGGTGGCAACATAACATGCTTTGGACAATTCGTCAATTTGATCCCGTTTTTGGCTGTCTCTTTTTCCCTGTGGCAGCCTGTGCCTGGCTGAAACACCTGTGATACAATGCCGCCATGGGGCGGGGTGTTCCACCCTGCGGTTCCCAATGTCTACCCAATTCAGGGCCGGAGCAATCCAGGACCCGAGCTATCCAGAAACGGAGAGTTGATGCCTGTGGGAGAAGATCAGGCTTCGGGCGTCACCGCCCTGCCCCTGCGAGGGGAAGCGCTGGCGTTCACCATGGCCCTGACGCCGGCAGAATATCTGTCCCAGGATACCTGCGCCGGCCGGGCAATCCACAGCCGCCTGCAGGAGGTTCGCCTCCTGCCCGAGGATCAGCACTTCTTCAACGCTTATCCGGATGTCCTCCACTGGATTGCCCTGGTCTCCGAGGACACGCCGGATACGGCCATCGTGCTCCCCATCTGGATGCGGCTGGCCCAGTGCTCGCCCCGCATCGACCTGCGCATCTGGCGGGACACAGACGATCTCTCCCTGCTGGCGCCCCTGGTCGACGACCTGGACCTGACGGAGGATCTGGCCGATGTAGAGCTGCCCCTGCTGCTCCTTTTCGATGAAGAGTGGCAATATCAGGACCGGTGGGGGCCCCATCCCCAGGCCGCTGAACCATATCTGGAAGCATGGTTGGAGCGTCATCCAGAATATGAGACCCTGGCGGAGGATGAGTCGGCTGAAGCCCAGGATGCCTATGGCCATCTGCTGGACTGCCTCACCTGGGAGATGCGGGTCTGGTACAATAGTGGCCTCAACCATGCCTGCGTGGCGGAGATCCGCTCCCTCCTGGAAAGCTGGCAATCGACCGCCGAAGAGGAGGGCGAAGATGGGACGGCGGAAGATCCGTCTGGGTGAATTGGGATGTAACCGAGATTTGGGCACGACACGGGGGAAGGATACGGCGTGAGTCAACAGCCGCACAGCAGGATGGAGACACATCCAGGAGCCGGAATCGGCCTTCGCCGCCGAAGCCGTCCCTTCCTGCTCTCCGGGATCGCCCTGTTGATCCTGGTGCTTTCCATCTGGCCCCTCCAGGCCGCCATTGAACTCAACTACTTCCGGGCCACGTCCACCGAAAATGCAGTCCTGCTGGAGTGGAGCACCGCCCGAGAGTTCAATCTGGCTGGCTTCGAGATCCTGTGCAAGGAAGAGGGCGAGCCGGACAGCGAGTACCACGCCATTGGCTCCCGCATCGCCCAGGGGGCGCCAGACCGGGGCGCGGTCTACAACTTCAACGTCACCAGCGGCCTGGTCTACGGCCGGCGCTACTGCTTTCGCATTCGGGAAGTGACCACCGACGGCACCCCGGGGGAAGCCTTTGACGTCTGCGGCTACGGCCCAGGTGTCACCCCAGAGAGCGCCGAGATCGGCCAGGCCGATGTGACGCCTACGCCCACCACCATCGTGGTGGGCGGCGAAGACGTGACGCCGGCCACGCCCACGCCGACCTTCCCGGGCCAGTCGCCCCTGATCACGCCCACGGCCACGCCCATCTCCAACAGCCCCATGTCCGACGCCGAGGCAACGGCCCAGGCAGCCGCCCTGGCCCAATTCACCCCGACGCCGACTTTCACCCCGACGTCGACCCCCACCTTTGTGCCTGGGCCGCCGACCGAAACGCCGACCTGGACGCCCACGCCCGTTTCCGAGAGTCCCGTAGCCGTTCTGCCTGTGCCGGCGATGGCTGAATCGCCGGTGGAAAGGGGAGCTGTGGGGGAACCTACGCCCACGCCCCTCTACGTGGTGGTTACCGCCACCCCCACGCCCGCGGCCCTGGCCGTGGCGCCGGCCTTTACCCCCTGGCCCACAGCCACCCCCCTGCCCGTCCAGGGGCTCAATGGCCTGCTGGCCCTGAACACCCAAAATCTCATGCTCTTGCTCCTCTGCCTGACCTTCCTCAGCGCCAGCGGTTTGGGCACCCTGGGGCTGGTCACAGTGATCATCTATCTCCGCTCCCGGGAACAGCGGGACCGATACTTCGACCGCTACCTGGACCGCTACTGGGGTGGACGCCGTCGTTAGTATCGATGATGTTGAAGCCAGACTGACTCGTGATGTGACCCATGCGCACTTTCATCGCCATTGAACTGCCACCTGCCGCCCGGGCCCAGGTCCAGCGACGCCAGGAACAGGTCCGGGCCCGGTTGGCCGCCCAGGGGCTGGCCGACGTTTTCCGGTGGACGCCGGTGGAACAGATGCACCTGACCCTGCGCTTCCTGGGCGAGACCACGTCGGCCCAGCAGGCTCAACTGGCGGCTCGCCTGGCCGCGGTGGTGGCCGGGTATGGGCCCTTCGGGCTGACGGTGTCCGGGGTGGGCTGTTTTCCCCGCTGGCAGGCGCCCCGGGTGCTCTGGCTGGGCATTCAGGGCGCATCCCAGGCCCTGGGCGCGCTCCAGGCCGAAGTGGAACAGGCGGCCCAGGAGGTCGGCTTTGTCCCAGAGGAGCGTCCTTTTTCGCCCCACCTCACCATCGCCCGCCTCCAGCGGCAGGCGGACCGGCAGGCCCAGCGCCGGGCCGGCGAGATCCTGGCTGCCCTGGCCGCCCGGGGCGAGCCACCGGGCATCCCCTGGCCAGTGCAGGAGATCGTCCACATGCGCAGCGACCTGCGGCCCGGTGGCCCCATCTATACCGTGTTGGGGACCTTTCGCCTGCAGGCGCCGTAATTTTTGCAGCTCATCTCCCCAATGTGTGCGAACCTGTTTGGTTCCCTGCGAAGCTGGGGGTGGATAGCACACATTTGTGGTAGATAAGCCATTTTTCCCAGTATGAGTCCACCGTAGAAACCAGAGAGGACATGAAGGAGGCTCCCCATGACCACGCCCCACCAGACCCGCATCTCTAGAGATCTCGCCAGGGAGTATGGGCACCAGGCCGTCCAAATCCTGGAAGCCGGCCAGTACGTTGCCCCCTCGGGCCGGACGGTGCAGATTGGGGAACAGCTGGAACGGGCTGTGCAGGGGACCGTTTCCTATCCGCCGGATGTCTCCCTGCCCGAGGCGCAGCCGGGCCCCCACGCCACCCGCATCCAGGTGATCAACGATAGCACCCTGGCGGCTGCCCGCCTGCTCCTGGACGAGGGCCATCATCCGGCTGCCCTCAACTTTGCCTCTGCAAACCGTCCAGGCGGCGGTTTTCTCAACGGCGCCCTGGCCCAGGAAGAGTACCTGGCCCGTTCCTCCGGCCTGTACGCCTGCCTCCGGGACAACCCCATGTATGGTTTCCACCGGGCCCAGCGCAACGCCCTATACACCGACTACGTCCTGTATTCGCCCGAGGTGCCGGTCTTTCGTGGGGACGACGGCTCCCTGCTGGAGGAGCCCTACACCGTCGGCATCATCACCGCACCGGCGGTCAACGCCCGGGCGCTGCGCAAGTATGCGCCAGGTCGCAAAAAGGCGATCCTGCCGGCCATGTGGAGCCGCATCCTCAAGGTGCTGGCGGTGGGGCTGCAGCACGGCCACGACAGCCTCGTGCTGGGCGCCTGGGGCTGTGGCGCCTTCGGCAACGACAGTCGGGACATTGCCCCCCTGTTCCACCGGGCGCTGACGGAGAATTTCCAGGGGGCCTACCGCCGCATCATCTTCGCCATCCTGGATTGGTCTGAGGAAAAGCGCTACATCGGGCCGTTTGAGGAATTGTTCGGGTGATGGCTCTCCTGCGAGAGCGGCAATCGGGCGGGTCACGGACCCGCCCCTACCGGGGCCTGGCGACAGCGGGCGGGCTTGCGGGAATGGGTGCCCTGTCGTAAGCGCAGCTCGCAGCTGTGCATTCGTCGCCGTGCCTTCACCCGCCTGGGGTCAATTGGGGCGAATCATGATTCGCCCTACCGGGGCTGGTGCAATCGTGCGGCTGGAGACCGCACCTACGGCAAGGGTCACCTTCCCGCGGACGGGGTGCCATGGATGCGTAGGGCGGGTCTCCGGCCCGCCAGAAGCGGCCGTTTTGACGGGGTCCTGGCATCCGCCTGAGCCTGGCACCGGCGGCTACTGGCGTGGCCACCACCACAGCCCCAGCACCACCAGCACCATCCCCCAGGAGAGGAGCGTGCCCAGCCGGCGGGCCGGAGTGGCGCCCATGCGCACGTCGATCCGGTGTTCGCCTGCCGGCACATCCACCTCGATAAGCCCGTAGGGATCCGAGACCCGATGGGGCACCAGCATACCGTCCACCCAGACCTGCCAGCCGGGGAAATAGAGGAGATGGATGCGCACCGTGGCCGGGCCATCCAGGCGCACCACGCCACCTGCGCTGGAGCCGCGGCTGTACTGGCTCACCACTTCCCCGCTACCCTGGACGATGCTCAGGCGGGTCAGGCGGCCGTTTTCGCTGTAGTCCTCCCGGTAGTCCTCCGCGGCGTAGTCCGGGCTCATGGGCGATTGGGTGAAGGGCTCCTGGACCCACTGGGTGTACGCGATCATGTCCGGGTGCTCCTCTTCGAAGCGATAGACCGCGCGGCCATCCTCCCGCCAGGGTTCCACCGGCTGTAACTGCGCGTAGACGTACGAGTAGCTGGCAAAGGCCACCAGCAGCCCCAGAACCAGCACACCGCCCCGGGCCTCCTCGCTGTAGCTCATGTAGTCGCTGGCCAGCCGCCAGACCACCAGGCCGCCCAGGGCGCTGCTCGTGAACACCACCAGAGCCAGCAGCCGCCAGGGGAACTGGATCACCGCCAGGGGGGGGAAGGCCTCCCAGAGGGGCGCTGCCCACGGCGTCATGACAAACAGCAAGCCGACGGTCACCGCCAGCAGGTAGACCAACAGCCCCAGGGTCTCCCGCCCCAACTCCTTCCGTCGCCAGAGCAGGGTGACGGACACAAACATCATCACCAGGGGCACCAGGCCCACCTGAAAACTCATGCCGTCATTGGCCCCCTGGGGATCGTCGGAGTAGCCATAGCCCCAGAAGGGGCTGAAGTACTGGCCGAGCTGGATGAAGTGGTTGCGGAAGTCGTAGGTGTTGGTGACGTAGACCTGCTGCTGGAGGTAGGGGCCCTCGGCCAGCAGGGGCAGGAGGAAGGTGCCGGTGAGCAACAGGCCACCCACCCCGGCCGCGCCGGCCAGCAGGAATGGCGCCAGCTTCCGGTTGGCGGGGCTCAGCCAGAGCATCCCCAGCCGGAAGAGCACAAAGGTCATCAGCAGGGGCAGAAACGACAACAGGGCGAAGGTATGGGTCAACAGCACACCGCCCAGGGCCAGGATGGCCAGGGCCAGCCGTCGCGGCCAGCCGGGGGCATCGCCCAGGGCGATGAGCCGGTCGAAGGCCAGGAAGACCCAGGGAAACCACCCCAGCAGCAGGGAGTCGTTCAGCGCCGCCCGCACGTAGATGTCCACCAGGTGATAGGGCGCATAAACGTAGAGCAGGCCGGCCACCACCCCTGCTAGGCGGACAGCCATCTGGTTGGCCGGTCGTTCCCCACCCAGGGATGACTCCAGCCAGTGGCAGAGGAGCCGGTAGATGCCCCAGGCGCCGGCCAGAAACCCCACCGCCCAGGTCAGCTTGGCCGCCAGGGTGTAGCCCGCGCCCAACAGGATGAACAGCTCCCCCAGGTAGAAGCCCAGGGGCGCCTGGAGGATGAAGGTGGGGTAGCCGTAGCCCTGAATGTGATGCATGGCCCACCGGGGCCACAGGGCGCCATCCCGGATGGAGGCATCGAACATCAGCAGGTAGAAAACGCTGTGGCGGCCGTCGTGGGCTTCGTAAAAATAGCCCGGTGCCGTCAGGGGAGACAGGGCAAAGAGGCTGAGCCCCAGCAGAAGAAGCAGGTACGGATCCACCCGCATCCGCACCCGGCGCCAGAGGGCGTCCCACACATCCGTTTCAGTCTTCACGTTCAAGGTGCGTCCGCTTCAATTTTAGACTCAGGCGAGTTTGATCAACCCCATCTGGGCCGCAATGGCAACGGCTTCGGTCCGGTTGCCCGCGCCCAGCTTCCCCATGATGGCGCTCACGTGGAACTTCACGGTGCGCTCGGTAATGGTAAGCTCGGCCGCGATCTCCTTGTTCTGGAGACCCCGTCCCAGAGCCTCCAGGACCTCCATCTCCCGGGCGGTGAGGGGTTCGGCCAGGGGTGAGGTCGAGGGCGCACTCACCTGGCGCAACAGCTTGGAGGCTACCACCGGCTGGAGCAGTGAGCCCCCCTGGTGGACCACCCGAATGGCCCGGAACAGCTCTTCCCGGGGCGCACCTTTGAGCAGGTAGCCCTGGGCGCCGGCCTGCACAGTGGCCAAAATCCGTTCGTCGGTGTCGAACGCTGTAAAAACGATGGCGCGCAGCGCCGGGTTCCGTGCCCGCATGGCCGCCAGGACCTCTACACCGTCCATGTCGGGCATTTCCAGATCGAGCAACACGATATCCGGCGCCAGCGCTGCCGCCCTGGCCACGGCCGTAGCGCCGCTGTCCGCTTCGCCGACCACCCGCAGATCGGGCTGGGTGCCCAGGACGGCCACCAGCCCCTCCCGCACGATGGGGTGATCGTCCACCACCAGGATACGAATGGGTTGTTCCATGATGATTGCCGCTCTTTCCAAAGATGATTCACGCCAACGGGTTTTCCCCCTGGGCTTGACGCCAGACTGAACTGGTCAGCACGTGCACGGTGACCAGGGGAAAGATCTGCCCCACGCAGGCCACGGCCGGAGCCAGCCGGGTGGGATCCCACCATGCTGCCGCCGGTGCCGGCCCAGCAGCCGCTGGCCAGTTCCCGCAGAGGAGGCGCACCGGGGGCCAGCCCGTCAACGCCTGAAGCGGCGTCTGCGCCGCCACGTACCGGAGGGTGACCCGCTCCTCTTCTGCCCAAACATGCAGACGCCAGCTCTGTCCGGCTTCATCGCAGAGAACGCCGTGGAGCCGAGGCAGCCCCTGGACGAGCTGCCAGAGCTGCACCAGATGCACAAAGGCCGTCTCCACAGGAAGAACCCGGGCCGGCGAACCGGCTGGCCGTCTGCTGGCCCACTGGGCAAGCTGGGGATAGCCCGGCCTGGCCTGGGACAGCCGTGTGTACAGTTGCTGCAGACCGGCGGTGATCCCCACCGTCCGGATCTGGCCCGGCCCGGGTGCCACGTTCTCCACCACAGTCACGGCGACGCCGTTGCGGGTCTGCAGTAGCCCGGCGGCATCCTGGGCAACGCTGCTCGCGCCAGCGTAGAGGACGGCCGGCCGCCAGACCCCCGGCACCTGGGACAAGGCCTGGCCCACCAGGCGGCAGAGCTCCCGCAGGGAATGGCGGATTCCCTCCCCCGCCTGTTCGTACCCGCCTGCTATGATAACCGCATCCGGCCGGGTGGCAGCCAGGGCCTGGGACAGGCTGGCAGACGTCAGGTCGGGGGAAAGGCTTGTGTGGCCCACCAGTTGCGCCGGGCTTTCAGCCAGGGCTTCCAGGGCGGCCGCGCCGCTGACATGCCCGGTTAGGCTGATCAGGTGGACCCGGGGATGGTCGGCCAGGCTGGCGGCGATGGCCACCTGCTCCAGGGGCGGAAAGCGGATGGGATCGTCGCTGTGCAGCCAGGGCTGTCCCCGCTCTGCATCCCAGAGGCGGCATCCCAGGGGTTCCCCCAGCCGCTGGATGAGCTCGCCCAGTTGCTCGGTCACCGGGATCTCTGCCTGTCGGGCCACCCGCTGCTGGGTCACCAGCTGGTAGGTGCCGCTGGCCAGCACCAGGAGCCCGGCCTGGAGCTGGCCGCGTTCCACAGACAGGATCAGGATGGGGCCTGTGGGCCCTTCGGTCAGCCGTTCCGCCGACGGTGTTGCCGTGCTCATGGCGTCACCTCAAAAACGGCCCAGCCACCGGCCCAGGCCGAGCTGTTCCATGCCGGCCAGGAGATACGCCAGGCGGTCGATCAGCAAAC
Source organism: Litorilinea aerophila (assembly GCF_006569185.2). Taxonomy (NCBI): domain Bacteria; kingdom Bacillati; phylum Chloroflexota; class Caldilineae; order Caldilineales; family Caldilineaceae; genus Litorilinea; species Litorilinea aerophila. The sequence continues at coordinate 101,952 of NZ_VIGC02000005.1, forward strand.
TGAAGCGGGCAGCCAACAGCCGGGCGAAGAGCAGCCCGGCCGCAAACCACAGGGCCCGCTCCCCCAGCCATATCCAGCCCTGCAGCAGACGCCGGACGTAAACGGGCTGTTGGGCCAGGTGACGTCGCCTGTCTACATGCAGGGCCAGGAGGGTGCCCGCCGTGATCAGCAGGGTCATCATGCCGCCCACCATCTGGGCACCGGTCTGCTGGCCAAAGGCAATGCGGGCCGCGTGCCAGAACTGGGGCACCAGGGTTCCCTGCCAGCCGCCAAACAGGGCCACACCCAGGGTAGTGGCCAGCAGCAACAGGACCGGGATCCGCCCGGCGCCGTAGAGCAGGGTGCGCCACCAGGGCGCCGGCTCCCCCACCCGGTCTGCGGGCTGGAGCATGGCCATGCCGCCGGCCACCCAGAGGAGGATCCCCAGCAACAAGGGTACCCACAGGTGCACGGCCCCGGGATTTTGCTCCAGGGGGGCCAGCAGGCGGGGCTGCAACACGTGCTCCCAGGTGATCAGAGCTCCATAGCCCAGGCCCGCGCCCACCAGAATGGACTGGGCCGCCCGGGCCAGGGCGTTGTCGCCCACCACCTCGCTCAGGATCATCAGGGTCAGCAGCAGGCCAACCCAGGTGCCGACGTCGTTTGCCAGGGCCTCCATGGTCTCCACTCAGGTTCCCGTCTCCCGGCCGACCAGGGCAGCCAGGTTTCCCAGGGCCAGCACGGCCAGCATGGCCAGATAGGCCCCCCGCTGGCCGCGGATCTGCGGGGCCAGGGCGGGGGATTCCGCCAGCAGGCGTGTTCGGGCATACAGATTCGCATAGCTGTAAGCGCCGTCGTAGCCGCTCACCAACCCCACCAGCTGGCCGCTGTCCAGGTAGGGGCGCAGCAGCGGATCGGCTGCCGCGCTGGTCGCCGCCACCAGGGGCACTCCGTTGCGGGGCTGGATCTGCTCCAGCCATTGCTGCACATCCTCCGTCTGGGCCGCCAGGACGATCCCCAGGGCCGGCGGGGTGGGCCTGCCCCCGGCTTCAGGCCACACGCCCGGCAGCAGAGCTGTCAGCTCCTGACCTGCCAGGGGCAGGGCGGCCAGGCCACCGGAGAGGAAGAGCGGCTCGCCCAGCAGCCTGCCCTCGGGCCGGGTCAGCCGGCTGGCATCCCGGCGCAAGGTCTGCAGCGCCTGCTCGATGACCCGGGTGGCGCTGGGCGGCCCGCCCGGCAGCAGGCTCACCACGGCCAGCCGGGCGCCCCGCTCCAACAGGTGTTGCACCACCGGCCGCGCCACCAGATTTAGCTCGCCGCCGGTAGCCGGATCGTAGGCCCAGAGCACCAACACCGGCGCATCCGGGGGCAGGGCCTCCACTGCGGCGTAGGCTGCGGCCACCCCAGGCCACTCCTGCGGCTGGACCGCCTCGGGACGGCCGCTCGCCAACAGGGAGCCCAGGACCACGGCCAGGATGGTGAAGAAGAGCCAGCGCCGGTGCAGCGAGGGCATGGCGGCTGGCGTCTCCGTTTCCTGCCGGCCGCTGGGCCGAGGCTCCCCCGACAGGATAGCCCGCAGTTGCCGATCCAGGGCTGGCGGCAACGCCTGGATGGGGGAAACGGGTAGCGCGGTGGCTGGGGGGGCAGCCTCCTCGCCCAGCCGATCTGCGATTCGCACCGGTTCTAACAACCCCTGGATGCCGGTGATCAGGCGCCGGCCACCCGGGATTTCCTGTTCAGCTTCGACCTGCGCCTCCTCGGCTGTGGGCGAGGTGTCCGACCTTTTCTCCTCTTCCGGGCTGCTTTCCAGCCAGGGCTGGTTCAGGTTGAGCCGGGGGCGCGGGGGCGGCTCGGCGCCCGGTGGTTCAGGCCTGGACGGTCGCCGGGCCTGGTCTGGGGGGCGTTCTTCATCCTCCCGCAGGTTGGTGCCGCAGCGATTGCAGAAGTTAGATCCAGCTCGGTTGGCAGTGCCACAGTGGGGACAGCGAATAATGGCCATCTTTGCTTGCTATTACAGTCTGGCGTAAATATCACGGCAGAAATTTCGGGTGCCCTCTGGGCGCGCTCCCTCTGGTGGATACCATCGGCGAATTTCTGCCGGGATTTACTAGGGACGATGGATCAAGTAGCGGATACCCGCTGCCAGCAGTGCCAGGCCGCTTCCCAGCAGGACGCCTCGAAACGCAGCCATGGCTGGAACATCCAGTGCCCACGCCATGGCGCCGGCCAGCCCGGCAGCCAGCCGGGGGGCGGCCATGGGGGTCTGGGCCGTCAACATCAGCAGCACGCCGGCCAGCATCCACAGGCCGCCGGGCCGGTTGAAGCGCAGGTACTGATAGGCCGCCGCCACCATGAACAGGGCCACCAGGGAGAACAGCGCTGCCTGTCCCGGCGCGATGATGGCATCAAAGATCCAGTTGACCAGCGGGCTTTGGATCCCCGACGGTGCCAGCAGACCACTGATGAGCACTGCCAACAGGGTGAGCAACAGGAGCAGGCTGTAGGGCCACTCTGCGCCGCCCTCCTGGATGCGGCGGATGTGGACCAGGGCCACGTTGGCCACGCCCAGAAGCAGCCCAAAGCCGCCCAGCAGAATCGCCCACTGGTAGAGGGTGTTGGTGACGGTCTCGATGCCGGGCACCAGGCCACTCCGTTCCAGGCCAATGGTGAAGGCCACCGCTGCCATCCCCAACAGGGCGAGATAATGTCCAACGAGGGTGCGACTGGATCTCATCTTGATTCGACAAAAGGCGTCGTCGGTATCATCGCTCCCATGATCGGGTTCAGGCCACGAGGGCCAGCAGCAGGAGCAGGGTGACAGCCACCATGCTGATCCAGGCCAGCCAATCCTGGGCGGGATCAGGGGCATCCGGGGGGGACGCGGTAGGCCGGTTCACGATCCACCAGGGCAAGGTCTCTCGCCGGCCAGTGGGTAGGGCGGCCTGATGGGGGAACAGCCAGTCGTGCATGGCCGTTGTCATAGCGGTGGGCTGGGGCTGGAACGCCCGAGGACGACTGCCTGCGCTCAAGGCATGGCTGGCCAGCCACGTGGCCACATCTGGGCCGGCGAAAAGGACGTTCACCCTGGGGGAGGCGGGTGGCTTCTGGTGGGGTGGGGTGAACAGCGCCGCCAGCCAGGCTGGTCCTGTTCCGCCTGCCATCAGGAGGGGCCGGGTAGGATCGGTGCGCCGCTCCGCCAGCATCTGGAGGGCCAACAGCGGGACAACCCCCTCCAGGATGCCCGGGCCGGTTTCCATGCCCAGCACGGCCTGGCTGCCGGCTTCCAGCTCCGCCTCGATGGCCACCTGCCAGGTGGTGGCCAGACCGGTCTCGGTGGGTTGCCAGGTCATGGCGCTTTCCCTTTCTCAGAGCCCTGGGCCCGGCTCAGGCGCTCGGCCCAAGAGCGCCAGCCGTGCCAGCCCAATAGCTCGGCCATGGGGGCCAGCAGGTAGAGCATCTGCCCGGCCACGAAACGAAGGGGCCAATGGCCCAGCAGAAACAGGGCCGCCGGCGTGTCCAGGGGCGGCCGGGCCAGCCGTTCCCACAGGACGTCTTCGGGCGTGGGTTCAGGATCGGCGGCTCCCATGGGCGGTCTATCCTGTGTGGATCCTGGATGGAAAGCGGACATCGGACTCGAGTTTCCTGTCGATGGTGGAAGGTCGGGCACAGTTTCGGCTATTGTACCATAGCCTGGCCCATGGACCATCCGGGTGTGGACCGCGCGGCCTGGGGGGAGTCGGAATTATCCGGCGGGGCAGTTTGGAGTATCTGGATGGGGGCCGGGTTCGTCATCATGGATAACGGGGATGGCGGACACACACCCGGCACGCGCCCATCGGTAGGGAATGGCCCTGGCTTTGTGGTATACTAGCGGCTGCCCTCGTCCTATCGAGCTCCCATCGCTATGCAGTCGCCACCGGCCTGTGGAGCTCAATGGACGGTGACCGTCACGTCCACCGACGGACGTACGATGGCGGTACTCATGGAATGTACATCCACTGAATGCAAAGGTGTCTGAATGCAAAGGTGTCTGAAATCTATGTTTCGAACCTTCCCTTTTTCGCTACGATCCATGGCCCTGGGCCTGGGGGTGATCCTGGCCCTCTTTCTGAGCAGTGCCTGTGGAAGTACCGGCCCGGAACCGACACCCACCCCGACCAAGACGCCCCTGCCCGCAGAGCCCCAGGCAGCCGTCCAGCCCGCCAGCGCCGCCCCCGCGGCCTCCCCCACGCCCCAGCCGGCAGCCGTTTTGCCCACGGCCACGCCCACCCCTGTGCCCGCCAACATCGCCCCTTACTCCGGCCTGCCGGCTGAGAATGAAGAATTCCTGCACCGCCGGCCCATTTTCATCTGCATCAACAACGATCCCGTCGGCCGCAGCGCCCACCATGGGCTCAGCCTGGCCGACCTGGTCTACGAGTACATCGTGGATGGCTTCACCATGACCCGCATCACGGCCATGTACCAGAGCCGCAGCGCGTCCCGGGTGGGGCCGGTGCGGTCGGCGCGGCTGCCCAACATCTGGATGACCTACATGTACGACGGCGTGCTGGCCTGCTCGGGCGGCAGCGATGAGGTCCGCTACCTGCTCAAGAACGAAGTCGGCTTCCCCTACCTGGATGCCGATGTGGACGATCCCTCCAATTCGGTCTATTTCCAGAGCATCGGCAACGACTATCGCACCCGGTTGCAGACCAGCACCGACGGCGTTCGGCGCTGGTTGGCGGACCAGGGCCTGACCAAGGAGTGGAGCCGGCCGGGCTTTGAATTCAGCCCGGAGCCGCCACCTGGCGCCGCCGGCACTGCCACCGTTATCCGCATTCCCTACCCGGGCGGTAACCAGGTGGAGTGGCGCTACGACGCCAGCCAGGGCGGCTATCTGCGCTTCCAGGGTGGGCAGCAGCAGTTCGACCCGGCCACCAATCAGCCCATCCTGGCCCAGAATGTGATCGTCATCGTGGCCAACCATCGTCTGACCGACATTGTGGAAGACAGCCTGGGCACCCGCAGCGTGGACATCGAACTCTACGGCTTTGGCGACTTCCGCATCTTCCGGGATGGCCAGGTCTACGAGGGGACCTGGCGAGCCGATCCCGAAAACCCGCCCCGCTGGCTGGGGCCGGGTGAAGTCGTTGTGAAGTTGAAGCCAGGCCAGAGCTGGATCCAGGTAATCCGGGAGTTGGGCGAAGTTACCTACCAGTAGGACAGCCCGGTGTCAGTAGCCCAGTGGGCTCTTGCGTAGCTGGGTGTACCCGCCTACGCATCCCGCACCACATACCGTCCGATTCCTGGGTGACTTCACGCCTCTTGGGGGAGCGCTTCTGGGCAGCTCCGCACCCGGCTACCGCTCCCAACCTCATCCTGGCCTGGCATCTGGCGTCTTTGCGCTTCCGTCTCAACCGTCCTGATCATTCACCATGGAGTCGAACATGAACGTAAGGTCCCGAGCTCCCCACCTCTACGCAGTGACCGCCAGCACCCTTGCCCTGGCGGCCGTACTCCTGATCGGATTGGTCGGCGCCCTGGCCAGGCCGGCCCAGGCCCAGGACGAGGCGCAACCCCGGTCCACCCAGGCCGGCTACACCTACACGGTCCAGGAGGGCGACTCCTGGGCCTCGGTGGCGGCCACCACCGGCGTCGACGAGGCCACCCTGCGGGCCGCCAATCCCCAGGCCCAGCGGGACAACGACTGGCTCCTGGTGGGGGAGGAGCTGTTCGTGCCCCTGGCCGCCGCCAGCACCCCCACCCGTACCCACGTGGTGCGCAGCGGCGAATCTTGGAGCACCATCGCCAGCCAGTACAACATCCCCGTGGACCTGCTCATGGCGGCCAACCCCAACTCGGTCCGCCCCGGCCTGGTGCTTTATCGGGGGGAAATCCTGGTGATCCCGGCCCGGGGCCAGGTTCCCACCGCCACGCCCACGCCGGCCCCCACGGCCACGGCCACACCCACCGCCACTGCCATGGCTACCGCCGCTGCCACGGCGACGGCCACAGGCACTGTCACGGTCACAGCCCCGGTGACGGGCCCGCAGGTCTCTGCCACGGTCACCACCACTGCCTCGTCGGCCGGTGCGGAAACCTTGCCTCCCTGTCCGGCCCGCTTTGCTGATTATCCTGAAAGCCTGAGCGAGCTGGTGAACCAGGCCGGCGACGTAAAAGCAGCCGTCTCGGCCTTCCTGGCAGCCTGTGGTGCCGCCGTGGATAACGGCCTCGTGACCGGCGACTGGACTGGCGATGACGTGCCGGATCTGGTGGTAGTCTTCCAGAATCCCCAGCCGGAGGCCACCTTTATCCAGAACGATTTGCTCATCTTCCAGAGCAGCGCCGACGGATACCAGCTGGGCTACCGGGCCCGGGCCGCCGGCGAGGTGCGTCTCCTGGCCACGGAAGACATCAACGCCGACGGCCAGGCCGACGTGGTCTGGGTCGATACCACCTGCGGCGCCAGCACCTGCTTCGACACAGTGAATGTACGAAGTTGGGATGGCTCTACCTGGGCCGACTGGACCGAGGGCACCATCACCATGGCCTATGCGGAGATCTCCCTGGATGATCGCAGCCCAGAGGGGCAGGGCCAGGAGATTGTGCTCAACGGCGGGATCTACGGCAGCATCGGCGCCGGTCCCCAGCGGAGCCGCACCGAAGTCTGGGCCAGCTATCAGGGGGCGCCTTACGTGCTGGCCGAAAAGAGCTACAGCCCCAGCGAGTGCCTCTACCACACGGTATTGGACGCCAACCGGGCCTTCCTGGCAGGGCCGGGGGAGGGCTTCCGCCAGGCCCAGGCGCTGTACACCCAGGCGGTGGAGGACGAAAGCCTGATCGAATGCTGGATGCGGCCCAACGAACTGGATGAGTTGCGCAGCTTCAGCCTCTATCGCCTGGCCGTGCTGGCCAGCTATCAGGGCGACGCCGAGGCAGCGGCCGAGTACATCGAACAGTTGGGCGCGACCTATCCCGATAGCGTCTACGACCAGCTGGGGCAGGCCTGGCTCCAGGCCTATCAGGAGAGCGCCGATCCCCAGGCTGCCTGTCAGGTCGCCAACGAGTATGCCACCGAGCACCCCGAATCCTGGCAGATGCTGGCCGACTACGGATACACCAATCCATCCTTCCAGGCCAGCGACGTCTGCCCCATCCTGGAGTTGGCCGAGCCGGACGCACAGGAAGCCCCGGCGGAGGCAGGCGCAGCCCCCACAGCGACCCCCCTCTCCGCCCAGGTGTTGCCGGACTGTCCTGCCACCCTGTCCGACTATGCCACCACCCTGCCTGATGTCCTGACCGCGGTGGGCAATGACCAGGCCAGCCTGGAAAACTGGCTTCGCCTCTGCAACGCCATGGGCGATGGCCGGGGCGCAGTAGTGCTGGCCGACCTGACGGGCGACGGGCGATCCGATGCTATCTTCTATCCGGTGATCATCAGTGACGTGGGCTTTGGCCCGGACGGCGCCCAGGGCGCGGTCCTCATCTACCACGCCACGGCGGACGGCGGCTACACCCTGGCCGCCCAGCCAGACATCTACGGCCAGCCCGAGCCCCTGGCCGTGGACGACCTTAACGCTGACGGACGCATGGACATCGCCTGGACGGTGGTGGGTTGCTCCACCTTCTGCGTCCGGGAGGTGCAGATGTGGACCTGGGACCAGGACGCCTACGTCTCCCTGATCCAGCCCGGCGCTACCATTGCCGAGGGGACGGCCTACTTTGAGCCTGTGGCCGAAGGGGATCCGGGCAGTGGCCAGCAGTTGGTGTTGGCCGGCGGGGTCAGCGGTACGCCAGAAGGAGGCCTGGACGTGCCCCACACGGAGATCTGGCAGAGTGTGGACGGCGGCCTCTACCAGCGCATCCGCTGGACCTACGACCGGGACAACCCCGGCAGCCGCTGCATGGGGCTGCGCCTGGTAGAGGCGGATGTGGCGCTCCAGGCGGCGGATGTGTTGGGCTACGGTCCCGCTGTGGAAGCCTACACGGATGCCCTCAAGCCAGGATGGGACGCATGCAGCATCTTTGGCCTGCCGGCCGAGGAAGAGCTGATCCTGCTCCAGGGGCTGGCCAGCTTCCGCCTGGTCCAGGCCCTGGCCCTGAACGGTGACCTGGAAGCCGCCGCGGCCACGGCAGCCGCTCTGGCTCAGGGTCAGCCAGACAGCGATTACAGCCAGGCGACCCAACAGTGGCTACAGGTCTACCAGGAGACGGGTGATCCGGCCCAGGCCTGCGAAGCGGTGCAGCCCATCTTCGAGGCCAACAGCGACCTCTGGCAGATCACCGATCATTACGGCTACAACCATCCTGCCCTGGCGCCAGAGCAGATCTGCTTTGTGCCCTGACCGGGTGCAGCCCGGCCCGGTACGATGGACTCTGACGTGGTGGGTCGACCACGCGTCCCTGCGTGACAGAGGTACGCGGTTCCTGGTGTCCATGTCCGGCCAGGAGGCCGAACCTACGCCGTGGGGCGGTCACACGTCCCTGCGTGCCAACTGGCCGCTGGTCACCACCGGCGTGCCCGCGGCCATGGCCTCCAGTACCATCATGCCGAAGCCTTCGTAGGTGCTGGGAAAGAGAAACGCCGTCGCCCCCGCATACAAGGCCGGTTTGTCCCCCTCCGCCACCCAACCACAGAAATGCACCTGCGCCTCGATGCCCTCTGCCCGGGCCAGGGGGCGCGGGTCTGGCGCGAAGGGGGTGTCTCGCGCGGGCAACTCCCCGGCGATCACCAGATGGATGGCCGGATCGCCCCCCTTTTCCAGGTAACGGCGGTAGGCCCGCAGGATACCCGCCACGTTCTTTCGGCGGTCAAAGCCCCCCAGGTAGAGAAAATAGCGTGCCGGCAAGTTGTACCGGCGGCGGACCGCGGCCGTTTGGGCCAGGTCCGGGGGGGGACCTGCCTGGTTCGGTCCGTGGTGGACCACGTGAACCCGTTCAGGTGGGACATTCAGGTGCTGGACAATGTCTTGGGCGCTGGCATGGCTGACCGTGAGGATGGCCTGGGCCCGACGGGCCGTGTGGGCCACCAGGGTCGTGTAGAGGCGATGGAAGGGGCTGCCCCGATAGCCGGGCAGCAGCAGCGGTATCAGATCGTGGACGGTGACCACCACCGGGCAGGGCTGACGCCAGGGTGCCGCCCAGTAGGGCACCCAGAGCACATGGGCCCCCAGCCGCGCCGCCGTCGCCGGGACCGTCACCTGTTCCCACCAGACTTTGGCCAGGGCTTTTGGCAGCCGGGGCAGCGGGACGGCGATGGACTCCACGCCGGGGCGGTCCTCCTGGGCAGCCGCTGCGCCTGCCGGCTGGAGCAGGGAAAGACGCAGGTGGGGTGCCAGGTGGGGCAGCCGCTGCAGGAGCTGTTCCAGGTATTGTCCGCTTCCCGTGGTGAGGCGGCCGGCGAACCAGCCGTTGATGGCCACATGCATGGGTCGGAGATGAAGGTTCAGCGTCGCGCCCGGAACCATTCCACCGTCTGGCGCAGCCCCTCCTCCAGGGAGACCTGGGCTTCCCAGCCCAACTGTTGCCGGGCCTTGCTGCTATCCAGGTAGGTGGCCAGCACTTCACCGACCGGCCGGGGGACGTAACTGGGCTGGTGGGAGTAACCGGTGATGGTGGCCAGCAGCCGGTGGAGGGTGTTGATGTCCGTGGGGACACCGGTGCCCACGTTGAAGATGCCCACGGCGTCGCTTTCCAGGGCCAACCGGTTGGCCCTGGCGATGTCGCCCACGTAGGTGAAATCCCGGCTCTGGGTGCCGTCCCCGGTGATGCGGGTCGGCTTTTGGGCCAGCATGGCGTCGGCGAAGATGGCCACCACGCCGGCCTCGCCCCGGCTGTCCTGGCGAGGGCCGTAGACGTTGGGGTAGCGCAGCGCCACGTAGGGGAGGCCGTAGTTCTGATGGTAGAGGTCCAGGTGATACTCCACGCTGAGCTTGTTGGCGCCGTAGTTGTCTTTGGGCTGCGGCCAGCTTCGCTCGGTGAAGGGAAGGCGGTCGCCAGCCTCGCTGGCCCCTTCGCCATAGACGGCGCCGCCGGTGCTGGCAAAGACGAACTTGCGGCAACCGTGCTGGCGGGCCTGCTCCAGCAGGATCAGGGAGCCCAACACATTGACCCGGGCGTAGGTGATGGGGTCGGCCATGCTCTCCCGCACGTTGGCCAGGGCGGCCTGATGGACCACCGCCTGGATGCCCTCTGCCTGAAAGATGGCGGCCATTTGCTCTTCGTCGCAGATGTCCGCCTGATAGAAGGTGGCCGCCGCCGGCACATTGTCCGCGTGGCCGGTGTGCAGGTTGTCGACCACCACCACCCGATGGCCTGCCTCCAGGAGTGCATCGGCCACATGGCTGCCGATGAAGCCGGCACCGCCGGTTACCATGACAATCATCCATCGCCTCCTTGCTTGTTTTTGAGCGCCCACTGGGGGCCAGCCCCGATGGGCTTATCCTGATATTCAACCGAGTAAATCCCGGCAGAAATTCGCCGATGGGTTCCACCAGAGGGAGTGCACCCAGAGGGCACCCGGAATTTCTGCTGTGCTCTTTACGCCAGACTGTACTGGTGTGCATTATGGGGCTCAGGGCCGATTCCGGCAAATGGCTCCACCACAGGCTGAATCTGCGTGCAGCAGCATCCTTTTTCACGGCAGGATGACGACGCCACAGGTGGGCCAATTCGGCCTGCAGAGATGCCGGTGGTCGGCAACCCGGTTGCGAATTTTGAAAATCGGCGGAATTGCAGGATACAGCACGATCTTTTCGGCAAATTTTCGATATAATAAGGTTGTTGCTGTGCCAACACCCTGAGGTTGCGCCCTGATACCCACGGGGCGGTGTCCCCCCAGCATCTAGCCAGCACACGGCTGAAACTTTCTTCCGGTTCTAGCGGTGTTCTATTGGGGTTCTAGCGAAGCGATGCAGCGCTTCACTTGGGGAAAGCCTTTTTGACTCCACTCCCGGAGCTTGGCCATCTTCTCGCTCCTGGGTACAATCAGAGGCCGTTGCGTCGCGCCTTTCATGGAAAAGACCTGGCCGGAGGTCCATCAAGTATGCTGATTCACAATGCGGTTGTTCTCACATTCGACGACCAGGATCGCGTCCTGGAATCCGGCGCGGTGCTGATCCAGGGGGACAGCATCGTGGACGTGGGCGAAAGCCAGGAGCTCCGGAGTCGTTACCCTGAAGAGGAGCAGTGGGATGCTGAGGGATTGCTCCTCATGCCCGGCCAGATCTGTGCCCATACCCATTTTTACGGCGCCTTCGCGCGGGGGATGTACATCCCCGGCCCGCCCCCAGCGGATTTCCCCCAGATTCTGGAACGCCTGTGGTGGCGGCTGGACAAAGCCCTGGACCTGGACGGGGTGCGCGCCTCCGCCCAGGTCTGCCTGGTGGATGCCATTCGCAACGGCACCACCACCCTCATCGACCATCACGCCAGCCAGCGGGCCATCGACGGCAGCCTGGACGCCATTGCCGAGGCCGTGGTGGAAAGCGGGCTGCGGGCTGTGCTCTGCTACGAAGTGACCGACCGGGATGGCCCCGAGGCCGCGGCCGCCGGAATCCGGGAAAACGTCCGCTTCGCCCGGCGTCTGGCCCAGGCCCGGCAGAGTGACCCGACCTCCCCCCTGGCCACCCGGCTGGCCGCCACCTTCGGCCTCCACGCCAGCTTTACCCTCTCGGATGAAACCCTGGAGGCGGCCATCGCGGACAGCAACCGGTTCCACATCCACGTGGCCGAACACCCGGTGGATCAATACGAGACGCTGCAACGATCGGGCATGCGGGTGGTGGAGCGCCTGGTAGACTTCGGCATCGCGGCGCCCGAGAGTATCCTGGCCCACTGCGTCCACATCGACGCCTGGGAGATGGCCCTGATCCGGGAAGTGGGCTCCTTCGTCAGCCATCAGCCCCGCTCCAACATGAACAATGCGGTGGGCACTGCGGAAATCACCACCCTCCTGCGGGGCGGTGTCCCGGTCTGCCTGGGCAACGATGGTTTCAGCAACGACATGTTCGCCGAAATGAAGGTGGCCGATCTACTGCAGAAGGCCGCTCACGGCGACCCCCGCTACCTGGGCGCGGACCAGGTGGTCCGCATGGCTATCCACCACAACCGCCGGCTGGCCCAGGTCTTCTTCGAGAAACCTCTGGGCATCATCGCCCCCGGAGCCTACGCAGACCTCATTTTGTTGGACTACTACCCCACAACTCCCCTCACCCCCGAAAATTTGCCCTGGCATCTGCTCTTTGGCGTCAGCGGTGGCCATGTCCACAGCACCATCGCCCATGGCCAGGTGCTCATGCGCAACCGGAAACTCCTCACCCTGGACGAGGCCCAAATCACCGCGTGCAGTCGCCATCTGGCTGCCCAGACATGGGAGCGCTACTGGGAGATGTTTCCGTAGGGAATCTTCAATCTTGAATCTTTAATCTTCAGTCAAGGAGTCCACTTACATGAAACCCACCATCGCCGTCATTGGCGGCACCGGTGCCGAGGGGTCCGGCCTGGCCTTGCGTTGGGCCCGGGCCGGCTACCCCGTGGTGATCGGCAGCCGCAGCGCAGAGAAGGCCGCCACGGTCAGTGCCAGCCTGGGAGAACGGCTGCCCCCAGGCAGCGCCCCGCTGACCGGCGCCACCAACGCAGAAGCGGCTCAGGCCGCCGACGTGGTCGTGCTCAGCGTCCCCTACAGCGCCCAGGAGGCCACCCTCCAGCAAATCGGGGACGCCTGCCAGGGCAAGATCCTCATCACCGTGGGCGTGCCCCTCAAGCCGCCCCGGGTGAGCGTCGTCTGGCATCCGCCGGCCGGCTCCGCAGCTCAGGAAGCCCAGGCCCAACTGGGGGAGGGCGTCCGGGTGGTGGCTGCGTTCCAGAACATCGCCGCCGATCACCTCCAGGACCTGAGCTGGGAACCGGATTGCGATGTGCTGGTGGTGGGCGACGACAAGGCCGCCCGGCAGCAGGCCCTGGAGCTAGTGCGCGCGGCCGGCCTCTTCGGCGTGGACGCGGGGCCGCTGGCCAACGCCGGCGTGGTGGAAGGGTTGACCGCGTTGCTGATCGGGATCAACATCCGCTACAAGGTCAAGGGCAGCGGCATCCGCATCACCGGCATCCCCCGGGAGGGCTGAGGCCATGCAGCTGGAAACCCGGGCGGTCCACGCTGGTCGCCAGGTGGACCCGGCCACCGGCGCGGTGATGCCGCCCATCCATCTTTCCACCACCTTCGAGCGGGATGCCGACGGCGCGTATCCCCACGGCTACATCTACACCCGCAGCGGCAATCCCAACCGCCAGGCCCTGGAGCAGTGCCTGGCCCAGTTGGAAGGGGGGGCAGCCGCGGCCGCCTTCTCCTCTGGCATGGCGGCCACCATGGCTGTGCTGCAGGCCTTCCAGCCAGGCGACCACGTGCTGTTGCCGGCCGATGTCTACTACGGCACCCGTAAGCTGGCCCAGGAAATCTTCCGCCCCTGGGGCCTGGCGGTCTCCACCGTGGACATGGCCGACCTGGAGCAGGTCCGGGCGGCCATCCAGCCGCAAACCCGGCTGGTCTGGGTGGAGACGCCGTCCAATCCCCTGCTCAAGATCACCGACATTGCCGCGGTGGCCGAGATGGCCCACCGGGTGGGTGCGCGCTGTGTGGTGGACAACACCTGGGCCACGCCGGTTTTGCAACAGCCCCTGAGCCTGGGCGCCGATCTGGCCATGCACGCCACCACCAAGTACCTGGGGGGACACAGCGACCTGCTGGGGGGCGCCCTCATCGCCCGGGAGGAGGACGACTTTTTCCTGCGCATCCGTGAGATCCAGGCCACGGGGGGCGCAGTGCCGTCGCCCTTCGACTGCTGGCTCTTGTTGCGCAGCATCCGCACCCTGCCCTACCGCATGCGGGCCCACTGCCACAACGGGCTGGCAGTCGCTCGCTTCCTGCAGGAGCACCCCCGGGTGGAGGCCGTCCACTACCCCGGACTGGCCAGTCACCCGGGACACACCGTGGCCGCGCGCCAGATGCAGGGATTCGGCGGGATGCTCTCCATCCAGGTGGCCGGCGGCGCCGACGCAGCCATGGCCGTGGCCAGCCGGGTGCGCCTCTTCACCCGGGCCACCAGTCTGGGCGGTGTGGAAAGCCTCATCGAACATCGGGCCTCGGTGGAGGGCCCTGCATCCACCACGCCGCCCAACCTGCTGCGGCTTTCCGTCGGCCTGGAGCATCCCGACGACCTGATCGCCGACCTGGCCCAGGCCCTGGGTTGACGCGACCATGGAACTCTGGCGTGCCCTCCGGCTGGATCTGGCGCCCGAGACTCCCCACGTGGTCAGCTTTGTGGGCGGCGGCGGCAAAAGTACGGCCCTCTTTCGGCTGGCCCGGGAACTGGTGGCCCAGGGCAGCCGGGTCATTGTGACCACCACCACCCACCTGGGCGTGGCCCAAACCCAGGGCTACGCCGGCCTGTTGTGCCTGGCGGAGGGCGAGGGTCCGCCGGCAGACGGGATAGCCGACCGACTGGTCGCCCATGGCCAATGCCTGTTGGTCGGACCTCGGGTGGGTGCGAAGTGGCGGGGGCTGACGGCCGGGCAATTTCAGGCCCTGTGGACGGTGGCGCGGGCACTGGCGGTGACGGCCATCCTGGTGGAAGCCGACGGCAGCCGTGGCCTGCCGGTGAAGGCGCCGGCATCCCACGAGCCTGTGGTGCCGCCCATGACCACACTGCTGGTGCCGGTGGCCGGGCTGGATGGTGTGGGCGCACCGGTGGACGGGGACCATGTCCACCGGCCCGAACAGGTGCGGAAGCTGCTGGGGTTGGATGCCGGGATGTCCGCTCGGTTGACGCCGGCGCAACTGGCCCGGCTCCTGGTTCATCCAGCGGGCGGGGCCAGGCATAGACCGCCCACGGCCCGCCTGCTTCCCCTGCTCAACAAGGCGGACGACATCTGCCGCCTGGTCCTGGGGCGCCTGACCGCCGCCTGCCTGCTTCGCCTGGGCCAGGCGTCCCTGGTGGCTGCCGTGGCCCAAGAGGAGGAGCCGGTGTTGGAGCGGTGGGCTCCCTGGGCGGCCATTGTGTTGGCGGCAGGAGAAGGCCGGCGCATGGGGCGCCCCAAGCAGCTCGTCCCGGTGGACGGCGAGCCCATGGTAGCTCGCGCTGTGGGGACGGTCTTGGCGGCCGGGCCATCAGCCGTGCTGGTGGTCACCGGAGCCCATGGGGAGCAGGTCCAGGCGGCCCTGGCGTCCTGGCAGGCAGTGGCCGGCACAAGCCTGCGGTTGGTTCCCAATCCCCGTTGGGCCGAAGGACAGGCCAGTAGCATGCGGGCCGGCCTGTTGGCCCTGGACGAGGCCATCCAGGCGGCCCTCTTTCTGCCCGTGGATCAGCCTTTGCTGTCGTCTCGGTTGTTGCGGCAGATGTATCGCTGCTGGCAGGCAGGCGCTCCCCTGGTCACTCCCCGGGTGGATGGTCAGATCCGGGGCGCCCCGGCCCTCTTCGACCGGGCCCTCTGGCCCGAGCTGCTGGCCGTCCAGGGGGATGTGGGCGGCCGGGAGGTGCTGCGTCGTCATCAGCACCAGGCAGCCACCATCCCCGTGCAGCCGGAAGAGCTCCAGGACGTGGACACACCCGAGGATCTGGCCCGCCTTCGGTGACCGGGCGCCGGGGTCCTCTGGCCCGATTGCCCGGCATTCCTGGGGCCGTAGATCACGCAAGGATGCGTGACAGCGGTGCTACTACAGCCTGGCGTAAATACCCCGGCAGAAATTCCGGGTGCCCTCTGGGCGCACTGCCTGTGCTGGATACTATCGGCGAATTTCTGCCGGGATTTACTACCCAATTTGTGGCCGCAGCGATGGAACCCGCTGGGCCAGGGCCTGGAGCAGGGCCGCGCTGTGGGGGCCGTGGGCCGTCAGGACGATCCGCCGGTGGTCGGGGCTATCGCCGGTCGCTTCCAGGTTGACGGCCAGGTGATCGTCCGTCAGCATTCCGGCCACCCGGTCCGCCCATTCGATGACCACCACGGCCCCGCTGGCCTGCCCGCTGAGGCTGGTCGGTTCTCCGGCGCTGTCCAGGATTTCCTCCAGGCCAAAGGTGGCTGCGTCCAGCTCGGGGGCCGTATCGGCCAGCCGATAGACATCCACGTGGATCAGCTGCAGCCCGCCCCGGCCCTGGTACTCGTTGACCAGGGTGAAGGTGGGGCTGGTCACCCGGGCGGTGATGCCCATGCCCGCGGCCAGCCCCTGGGTGAAGGTGGTCTTGCCGGCGCCCAGGTCGCCCCGCAGGGCGATGATGTGGCCGGCCTGGACCAGGCTGCCCAGCTGGTGGCCCAGGGCCTGGGTCTCGGCTGCGCTGTGGGTTTCGACTGCGTAGGGATGGGTAACAGAGGTGTGCATGGTCTCAGTCATGGCTGGTTTACAGTTTCGATCAGGGCCTGGATCTGGGCGCTGAACTGGTTCACCAGTTGCTGGGCCCGCTCGGGGTCTTGCCCCTCGGCCACTACCTCCAGATAGGGCCGATCCGGATCGGGGGCGATGTGGACCCACTCTTGGTTTTCCAGGCAGATTTTGAGTCCGTCGATGTTGTCGGAGATGTTCACGGTGTGCTGTCTGTGGAGTTCCCGCATGACCCGGGCCTTGGCATCCCAGGGGCAATTGACCAGATGGCGGACCAGGTTCATGGGCGGCAGATAGCTCACCACTTCGCTTAGGGGGGCCTGCCGGACGGCCAGGTATTCCAGCAGGCAGGCCACGGCCATCATCCCATCCACCGCGGGCTGGAAGGGCGGGAAGATAAAGTTGCCGGTGCCGTCGGTCACCAGCAGGATGTCGCTCTGCTGGGCGGTGGTCATGAGGCTGTGCAGGTTGTTGTTGATGCGCAGCACCCGCCCCTCATGCCAGGCGGCGATGGTGTCGATGGCGTTGGGCATGGTCGCGGGGACGGCCACCGTGCGGCCCGGGTGGGCGTAGAGGGCCAGCTCCACCATGAGCGCGGCCGCGGTGAGATCGTCCAGGATGCGGCCATGTTCGTCCACCAGGAAGATCTTCTCGCCGCCCACATCCAGTTGAATGCCCATGTCTGCATCCAGGACGCCCACAATTTTGGCCACCCGTTCCAGGTTGGCGTGGAACTCGTGCTGGAGCATGGCCAGCTTGGTCTCGTCCATGCGGGCGTTGAGGGGGACAGTATCCACCCCCAGCTTATTCAGGATGTGGGAGAGGGTATCCGCGGCCAGCCCGTGGGAGTAATCGATGACGATGCGGAAATGGGCCTGGCGGATGCGGTCCACGTCCACGTGGGCCAGGAAGTCCTCGGTGTACTCCTCGATGGGCCGGTTGGCGTACTGGATCAGGCCGATCTCGTCCAGGTAGGCCCGTCGGAAGTCCTCCCGGAAGAAGCTGCGCTCGATGGCCCGCTCGGCCGCCTTGCTCTGGTTCAGGCCGTTGTGGTCGATGAAGCGGATGTCCACCACCCGCTGGTCGAAGGGGCTGAGGCGGACGTGGATGCCGGCCGAGGTGTTGGCATGTTTGCGCACGAAGTGACGCAACACGGGGATGGCCACGGTGCCCAGGTCCCACACGTTGACCCCGGTGCCGGGGAGTCCGCTGATCAGGGCCCGTTTGAGCATGCGGGAGGAGCGGTGGATGTCCCGGTTGAGCGCGACGTAGCTGTTTTTGGGCAGCGTCGCGCCCAGGGCAGCACCCAGCTTGGCCGCGAACTCGGGCGTCAGGTCCACGTTGACTACGCCCGTGACGCCGAAGCGGCCGAAGAGGGAACGCCGCCCCTGGTTGCCCCAGATGATGCTGTCCTTCACCGTGGCCCCGGCCTCGATCTCCTTGTGGGGCCAGAGCTTCACCTCGGCATGGAGCACGCAGCCCTCGCCCAGAACGTTGTTATCGCCGATGACCACCCCTTCGTAGGCCACCACGTTGGACTTGATGCTACACTGGCGCGCCACCACCGTTCCCCGCAGCTCACAATTTTCGCCCACGTAGTTGTTGCGCCACAGGATGCTGCGCTCGATGCGGGTGTAGGCATCGACGATGGTGTAATCCCGGATGACGCTGGGACCGTAGATGGTTACATCCCCCTTGATTTTGACGCCGTTGCCCAGGTAGATGGGGCCGAAGAGCTGGGCGCTGGGCGCGATCTCCACGTCCTGCCCCACCCAGATGCCCCCGCCCACGTGCTGGCCGATGGGGCTGGACAGCTTGACTTTGCCGAAGAGCAGGTCGGCATTGGCCCGGCGATACTCTTCGATGGTGCCCACGTCGCACCAGTAGCCGTCGGCCACGTAGCCGTAGAGGGGGAGCTTCTTCTGAAGCAAGAGCGGGAAGAGATCTGTGGAGAAGTCGTAGGCCACATCCGACGGGATCATCTCCAACACCTCCGGCTCCAGCACGTAGATCCCGGTGTTTACCGTGTCGGACATGATCTCGCCCCAGCTGGGCTTTTCCTGAAAGCCCAGGATGCGCCCATCTTCCCCTGTGACGATCACGCCGAACTCCAGGGGGTTGGCCACGTGGGTCAGGGTGAGGGAGGCCAGGGCTTCCCGTTCCCGGTGGGTTTGGATGATCCGGCCCAGGTCAAAGTCGGTGAGGGCATCGCCGCTGATGACCAGGAAGGTGTCGTCCAGGTAGCGCTCGGCGTTTTTGACGCTGCCGGCCGTGCCCAGGGGCGATTCTTCCACCACGTAGGTCAGCCGCATGCCCAGGTTCCGGCCGTCCTCGAAGAAGTCCTGGATGGTGGAGGCCATGTAGCGCAAGGTCACCACCACATCGGTGATGCCGTGGTTTTTCAAGAGATCCAGGATGTGGGCCATCACGGACTTGTTGACAATGGGCACCATGGGTTTGGGGCGCCCAACGGTCAGAGGGCGAAGGCGAGAGCCTTCGCCGCCGGCCATGACGACAGCTTTCATGGATCCTCCTTTGCGGGTTTTGTGCCAGGGGCTGGCCAACGACCCACCCACTTGAGCACAGTGGGTGGAGGGTGCATGTTAGATCGGGGGCCACGGATAATTGCGCCGAAATGGCGACGGCTCAGGGAAGGTGCGGGTATGCAGGAGCAGGCGCAGACGTTCCAGCATGGCTGCCCGCTCCTCGTCGTTCAAAAGCTGACACAGGCTCTGGGCCAGGGGGGTGTTCATGTCGGTCAATTGGGCTTCCAGCCGCTGCAGGCCGGCCAGGAGTTCTTCTTCAATGGGCTGACCGCTGAATTCCCAGATCACGGTGCGCAGCTTGTATTCGCTGTGGAAGCAGACCCCATGGTCGATGGCCCAGAGGCGGCCATCGGTGCCGATGAGGCAGTGGCCACTTTTGCGGTCCGCGTTGTTGATGACAAAGTCGAAGAGGGCCAGCTGGCGCAGGGACTGGGCGTAACGGGCATCGGCCTGGACCGTGAAGTAGTGCTCGTTTTCGTCGTTGTCCACATAAAACTGGACACTGCCCAGCCCGCGCGTCCCCTCCCGCAGGACCGTGGGCGGGACCAGGCGCCAGCCCAGGCCATGGCTGACCAGGTAAGCGGCCGTCTCTCGCAGGCAGAGGCTGCCCCATTCAAAATCCCAGAGGGGGCTTTCCCCGCGGCGGGGTTTATAGACGGCCGGCAGGGTACACTGCTGGTGGGTCACGGTGACCAGAAAACTGTGGTTGGAGCTGTAGGGCAGC
Organism: Litorilinea aerophila; assembly: GCF_006569185.2. Lineage (NCBI taxonomy): Bacteria > Bacillati > Chloroflexota > Caldilineae > Caldilineales > Caldilineaceae > Litorilinea > Litorilinea aerophila. The sequence goes on from NZ_VIGC02000005.1 coordinate 121,549, forward strand.
AGCCCCTGCTCTTCCATGCGGCCGGCGGTGAGGATCTCCAGGACCTCCGCCTCGTTCAGCTGGATGGGGTCTGGGCCCGAGTGGGGCCGGGCTCTGCGCTTGGCTGCCAAGTTGGTCGAATCCTCGTCAAACGTCGGACAAGGCCACCCGGAACGCTGTCTGCCTCCGGGGGCGACTCGTACACGCGGGCGTCGATGGTGGCGTCAACAGCGTTAAAAGATGATGGGCATGGCTTCCCCGTCGGAGCGGGGACAGAAGTGCCCTTCCCGGTCGATGGGCCGCCCACAGAGAGGACAGGTGGGACGCCCTTTCGCCACCACTTCCAGCGCGTGCTCGCTCAGGGCCCGCATCTGCTCCCGGGTGGCCACAAAACGGACAGCCGGCACTTCGTCGCTTTCGGGATCCAGGATGGTGCCACTTTCGGTGACGACCAGGGCCTTGGCAATGACCCAGATCATGTCTTCCTGCTCGTCGTAGCCGATGATCAGCTGACCGACCCGGAAGATGGGTTCCAGCGGCTGTTCTGGCTGCAGCACCTGGTGGTGTTTGGAGACCGGCGGGAGATCCGGATATTTCTCCTCCAGTTCTTCCAGGAGTTGCAGAATGCTGAGGGCCAGGTTCGCGACCTCTTGCTTTTCCAGCACCAGGCTGACGAGCTGAGAGCCCGCCCGCGCCTGCAGGAAGAAGGTGCGTTTGCCGGGTTCTCCAACGGCATCGGCGATGATATGTTGAACAGGGTTGAGGTCGTAGGCAAATTGGGCCATGGTTCTTCACGCTCACAAGGTGAACCGAATCATCCGATTCCTGGGCAGATTGACGCCAGACTGTACCAGTACACGATGGCGTAAATAAACCAGTGGTTTCTGGCGTGGTGCGTGCACTCGTTCACGAACTACACACCCCAAAATCCGTAGGCGTATTTACACCGTTTTTACACTGGGCTTTACACCCGTTACACTGGGCTTTGCACCAGGCGTTGCCCTGGTAAATCCCGGCAGAAATTCGCCTATGGTTTCCACCAGAGGTAACGCGCCCAGAGGGCACCCGGGATTTCTGCCGTGGTATTTACGCCAGACTGTACTAGGCGTTGGCGGCGGCATGTTCAGCCTCCTGGGTTGCCTCTTCGCTTTTGAACTCGAGCCGGGGCAGTTCGGCATGATAGTTGACGAAGAGCACCATGGGCCGAGCGCCGTGAAAGGCCAGGCCCGAGATGGAGGCCGTCCCAATGCCGATACGCTGGAAGAGATCCAGCGGCGTACCCATGTAGTGGGCCAGGGACGTTCGGATCACATCGCCGTGGCTGAAGACAGCCACCAGCTGGTTGGGGTGCCGTTCACGCATCCGTTCGATGGCCGTGACCGCCCGAAACTGGACTTCCCGCAGGCTTTCACCGCCGGGGAAGCGGAAGCTGCTGGGGTGGTGTTGCACCAGGGACCATTCCGGCGTCTGGGAGAGGGCTTTCAACTCACCGCCCTGCCAGTCGCCGTAGTCCACTTCCTGCACGGCCTCCTCAGTGATGACCGGCAGCCCCAAGGCCTCGGCCACCGGTTGGGCTGTTTCCAGGCATCGCTCCAGGGGGCTGGAGTAGATGGCGCTCACCGGCTGCCGGGAGAGGAGCTCGATGAGCTGTTGTACCTGTTGGCGCCCCCGCTCGTTGAGGTGGACGCCCGGCGTGCGCCCGGCCAGGCGATTGCTGCCCACCCAATCGTTCTCACCGTGTCGGATCAGAAGGATGTAAGTTGTCGGTTCACGCATCTTCCATGTCTCGCTGTGTTATAATGGCTTCATGTTTGGGCGTTGTCATCCAGGCCAGCATAACACGCCTGCTGTCCCATCGAAGTGGACCAACTTACCTTCTGACCCATAGGGTCCGCTTCACCCTAATTGCCGTCTACCCAACTACCGTCTACTGTCTACCGTCCTACTGTCTACCAATTTCGCTCGACCTGCTGTAACCTATCTACCTGACACAGTGTAGCACAGGGCCCTGTAAAACGCATTTTAGAAAAAAACGCTGAACTTGTCCATGGCAGAGGAGGATCCAGGCTTGTCTCGGAAGATTGCGAGGGCGTTTAGCGGCCGCTTCCCCTGGCGTGCCTGTGCCGGGCCGGGGTCGCCCCCGACGGGTGGGGGCGGATCTCCCAGGTGGCTGCACTTTTGGCTGGCGCTCTGCCTGCCCGTGATCCTGACGACGGCCCTGTTGCTGCTGGGGGCCTGTGTCCGGGTGGAGCGTGAGCCCCCGGATCCGCTGGCTCCCTACCGGCTGGCCATGCGAGAGGGGTTTGAGGCCGACCTGATGGCCCTGGAGAGTGCGCCCCGCTATGCCCTGGATATCACCCTGGATCCGGGCAAGGAAATTCTCACCGGCACCGCCCAGATTCGGGTCGTCAACTACAGCCAGGAGCCCTGGCGTTCCCTGGTCTTTCGCCTGTACCCCATGCTGGAGCAGTACGGCGGCCAGGTCACCCTCTTCAGCGTGCTGGTGGATGGCTTTCCGGCCAATTATGTCTACATGGCTGACAACACGGCCATCCGCATCGATCTGAAAACGCCCCTGCCGGGCGGTCGGGCCCTCACCGTTGACTTTGCCTGGCGGCTCAACATCCCTGTCTGGTCCGACACACCCCAGGTCTACGCCCTGCTGGGGCGCAGCCAGGGGATGACCAGCCTCCCCCTCTTTTACCCTTCCCTGGCCGTCTATCAGCCGGGGCCGGTGATGGGGGCCGGCCGCTGGTGGACTGAGATCGGCTCTGTGCGGGGGGATGCTGCCTTTAACGTGGCCTCCCTCTTTGTGGTGACGGCCACCCTGCCGGCCGATGAAATCCCGGTGGCCACCGGCAGCCTGATTACGGCCACCCAGGTCGCGCCGGACCGCCGCCAGTATGTCTGGGTCACCGGACCGGTGCGGGAGTTTGTGTTGCACATGAGCCCCCTGTTTCGCCAGGCGTCGGAAGAGGCCTACGGCGTCCAGGTGACCAGCTACTGGCTGCCGGGCCAGGAAGCCGCGGGCCGGGCCGCGCTGCAATATGGGGTAAGCGCGCTGCGCATCTACAGCGACCTCTTCGCGCCGTATCCGTTCCGCACCATGTCCCTGGCCCCGGCGCCCCTCACCTATCGGGGCATGGAGTATCCCCAGGTAAACCTGTTGGGGGTTGAACTCTATGGCCGCTATATCTCGGACCTGGAGATTCTGGTGGCCCATGAGGTGGCTCACCAGTGGTGGTACCAGATTGTCCACAACGATCCGGTCAATGCCCCCTGGCTGGACGAGGCCCTGGCGGAATATGCGGTGAAGCTCTACCTGGAGGAGCTGTACGGATCGACCCGGGCGAACCTGCTGCAACGCCAGCGGTGGCAGGCGCCGGTGGACCTCTTGGTAGAGCAGGGGCGTGACGCCCCACTGGATCGGCCGGTGGCCAGCTTCGATGACAACCGCCAGTACGAGACGGTCATCTACGCCAAAGGGGCCCTCCTCTACGACCAGATTCGCCAGACTGTGGGGGATCGGCGCTTCCGCCGCTTCCTGCGGGAGTACCTGGCGGACCACCGCTACGGCATCGTGGATACGGCCACGTGGCAGGATGCTCTCCAGGCCCTCCAAAATCCCTCGCTGGAGACCCTCACAGCCAACTGGGTCACCGGTCCGGGCACCCCACGCCCCACGCCCACGCCGGTTGGCCCGTTGACCGGCCGCCGCTGAACGTGGCGACAATGGGGAGCAGGCCGCCGCGGCCCAGCGCCTGGGTACGGACAGGGGTAAACCGGCGTAGGCCGGCCGCCTCAGAGGATTTTTTCCAGAAAGAGCTGAGTCCGCTTATGTTGGGGGTTGTGGAAGAAATGCTCCGGCGGCCCACTTTCCACGATCTCGCCGCCGTCCATGAAGACGATCCGGTCGGCTACTTCCCGGGCGAAGCCCATCTCATGGGTGACCACCAGCATGGTCATGCCGGAATAGGCCAGCTCCTTCATCACATCCAGCACCTCTTTAATCATCTCGGGATCCAGGGCAGAGGTGGGCTCGTCGAAGAGCATGATCTTGGGCTGCATGGCCAGGGCCCGGGCGATGGCCACCCGTTGCTGTTGCCCACCGGAGAGCTGGGCCGGATATTTGTTGGCCTGCTCGGGGATACCCACCCGCTCCAGGAGTTGCATGGCCATGGCTTCGGCCTCGGCTTTTTTGCGCTTGCGCACCTTGATGGGGGCCAGGGTGATGTTCTGGAGAACGGTCAGGTGGGGGAAGAGGTTGAACTGCTGGAAGACCATGCCCGTCTCCATGCGGATGGCCTCGATGTTGCGTACGTTGTCGGTGAGGGGGATGTTGTCCACGATGATTTCGCCGCTCTGGTGTTTTTCCAGGCGGTTGATGGTGCGAATTAAGGTGGACTTGCCGGAGCCCGACGGCCCGATGATGACCACCACCTCCTTGGGCTTGACCCGCAGGTTGATATTGCGCAGGGCCTGGAAATTGCCATACCACTTGCAGACGTCCCGCATGATAATGATGTCGCCGGTATCGCCATTCTGTTCAGTCACGGGTCGGGCCTCTCGTAAAAAACTGTGGTGTTGGTTTTACTTTGGGAGCCTTCCAAACTGGTGTCCACCCGGCTCGACGACAACGAAGATCTGGATTCACCCATCTTCGCTGTAACATACGTTCGAGCGCACGATGGACAAGGTTTTGGGTGAAGGAAAGAATACGGCTTACACTTGCGCTTCTCTTACCATGGATCCGGGGCCCTGTCAAACGTCGGCATGGGGAGCCAGATTGCCCCGTGCAGCTTCCGGGACAGGTGGTGGCCCCGTCCATGCCTTTTGGCTTTTTGCACCCTCTGCGCTATAATCCGCAATCATCCGGGCGGTCCTATCCGTATTTGGAGAGAACAGCATGTCTGCAGAGTTAGTCAATACCATCGCAACCATCGCCGGTATCATCGTGGCCGTCATGGGGGCGTTTCTGTTTGCGTTTTGGATTGCCATGGGGATCTGGACCTTCAACGACATCCGGTCCCGCAGCCACGACTGGCTGGCCATCCTCCTGGCCTGCGCCCTGGTCCTGGCCTTTCCGGTGGTGGGCCTGATCCTCTACCTGATGATCCGCCCCAAGGAGACCCTGGCTGAGGTGTACGACCGGGCCCTGGAAGAGGAAGCCCTGTTGCGGGAGATCGAGGAAACCCTCTCCTGCCACCACTGCGGCGTGCCCGTCAAGGACGAATGGGTCTACTGCCCCAACTGCCACAGCCAGCTCCAGCATTCCTGTACCAGTTGCGGCAGGCTGGTGCGCAACGAATGGGCCATCTGCGTCTACTGTGGCGAACGTCAGCCCGTGCCGGCAGCCCATGCCCTGCCCCGCTCGCCCATGCCCCAGGATGGTGGCTTCGTCCCCGAAGAAGTGGACGAACAGATGCACTATCGACCGGTGCGGGTGGCCAAGTAGTCGAGGACGACCCTGTGGAACCCTGGGCAATTTGCCCAGGGTTTTTCAGTTACCTTGGGGCCGGCCACCTGGAGCGACCAGAGCCGCCGGCTAGTACAGTCTGGCGTCAATACCACAGCAGAAATTCCGGGTACCCTCTGGGCGCGCTACCTCTGGTGGAATCTATCGGCGAATTTCTGCCGGGATTTACTCGCCCCATCCCCATTCTCATTCACCGAGGGGGAGAATTTCCGGACAAATCACCCGCAGCAGCTCCGGGATCGGGATCTCCAGCATGGTGCGGTCGTTGCCGCCGCCTCCGTAAACCAGCTCCCCGTGGCGCTCCGGCAGGGACATCACCCCTGCGTCCAGCAGGACAGGCAGGGCAGTCCGGTGGCCAAAGGGCGGAACACCACCGGCCGGATATCCCAGCACGTCCAGCACCACATCCGGCGGGGCCAGCTTCACCCGCTTGCGGCCCAGCTTCCACCGGGCAGCCAGGGCCCGCCGATCCACCCGCCGTTCGCCATGGCTGATCACCACCACGTACGGGGGCACTGCTTCGGCTGGGGTGTCTGTGGCCGGCGCTTCCAGCACGAAGAGCAGCGTCTTGATGATCTGATCTGGATGAACGCCCAGCACCTGGGCGGCCGCCGGCACGGTGGGCGTGTGGCCGATGTCCGGGAGCAGCCGCGCGGCGATGCCGTGGGCCTCGATGAAGTTTTGGAGATCCCGGGGCTCCAGCGGTGGCGGGGATGTTTCTTGCAACAGGCTCATCATCGTCATCCAATTTTCCCAGTATCCGACTTTTCAGCATTCAACTTTCCCAGGATTTGGAGGAGAAGGCAACCATGAAAGTCCTCTTTATCGGCGGCACGGGCAAGATCAGCTCCGCCTGCGCCCAGTTGGCCGTGGAACGGGGCATCGAGCTCTACTTCCTCAACCGGGGCCAGACCAGCGAACGGCCGGTTCCCGCCGGCGTTCAGGTGCTCCACGGCGACATTCGGGATATCCAATCGGCGCGGCAGGCCCTGGCCGGCCATACCTTCGACGTGGTCGTGAACTGGATTGCGTTCACGCCCGAGCACATCGAAACTGACCTGGCTCTGTTCGGCGGGCAGGTGGGCCAGTACATCTTTATCAGCTCCGCCTCCGCCTATCAGAAGCCCCTGAGCCAGCTCCCCATCACCGAGTCCACTCCCCTGGCCAACCCCTACTGGCTCTACTCTCGCAACAAGATCGCATGCGAGGAGCGGCTCATGCGGGCCTACCGGGAAGACGGATTCCCCTTCACCGTGGTGCGGCCATCCCACACCTATGACAAGACCATGCTGCCCTTCACCGGCGGTTACACCGTCATCGACCGCATGCGCAAAGGCAAAAAGGTGATCGTCCACGGCGACGGCACCTCCCTGTGGGTGATGACCCACCATCGGGATTTCGCCAAGGGGTTCGTGCCCCTGTTGGGCAATCCCCACGCCCTGGGGGAAACCTTCCATATCACGTCCGACGAACTGCTGACCTGGAACCAGATCTACGAAATCTGTGCCCGGGCGGCCGGTGTGGAACACCCCCAGCTGGTCCATGTGCCGTCGGAGCTGATCGCCGCCTACGACGCCAACTGGGGGGCCGGCCTGTTGGGAGACAAGGCCCACAGTGTCATCTTCGACAACAGCAAAATTAAGCGCATCGCGCCGGACTTTGCCTGCACCATTCCCTTCGCCCAGGGCGCACGGGAAATCCTGGCCTGGTACGACGCCGACCCGGCCCGCCAGGTGGTGGATCCTCGCCTGGATGCATTGATGGATCAGATCATCCAGGCCTATGAGCGGGCCTGGCCGGGCCAGGAGTAAGACATAACGGCGCAAATGGCAGGGGGAATACTTGTGTAGTGTGTGGTGTGTACCAATTTACGCACCACGCGCTACGCACCCCTTTCCCGGTCCGTCAGGGTCAGGGGCGTCTCATGGAGTCGTCGCCAGTGGCGTCGATAGTAGAGGAGCGGCGATTCCCCGTCCCTGGCCCCGCAGGCCACCACTTCGCCCACGAAGATGGTGTGATCCCCACCATCGTACGCGTGGCGCACCTCACAGTCCAGCCAGCCCAGGGCATCGGTGAGGATGGGGCTGCCCGTGGCAGCCGTGGAACATTCGATGCCCTGAAAGCGGTCTTCAATCTCCGGTATCATCCCCGCGAAGCGCATACCCCATTCCAGGTGTTCGGTCCCCAACAGGTTCACCGCAAAGGCACGGCTCTGCTGGATCACCTGGTGGGTGTACAGCCGCCTGGCCACACAGATCAACACCTGGGGCGGTTCCAGGCTGACACTGCTGAAAGAACTTGCCGTGATGCCCACCCGTTGCCCCTGATGGACAGCCGTCACCACTGTGACCCCGCTGGCCCAGTGGGACATGGTTTCTTTGAACGCATTTGGATCGATAGCCATCTCTATTCCTTGCGTGTGGTGCGTATGCGTGTGTTACATATGGATCGTGGATAGACGCCCGGGCGACAGCTTGTCCGCAGCCGGGGTCCGTTGCTCCGGGCCAGGCTGCCCAGACGTGGACTGCCGCCATTGTCGGGCCGCGGCAGTTCGCCCTGGATTATAGACCAGCCTCCCGGAATGATAAAGAAACGGCAGAATCCGCCCGCCCCTGCCACTGTACCCGCCTCGGCGCCATCTGTCCGAAAGGACGCCCACAAAGGGATGGGCAAATTCCTGCCGCCTTCGTCAAAATGGGGCGCGCCCCATTTTGACACGGCTACCAAATCCGGGCACAATCAAAAGGATTGGATTGTGAATTCTGGCACACGTGCCCGGGCTCAGGACACGTCCGTGGTCTGTGGGAGCGGGCACCACGAACCCTTCCGTCGTTTCACAGGAGATTGTAGGAGTAGACCTCATCATGAGACGTGCGTACATTCTTGCTGTGCTGGCTGGCCTGTTGTGGGCGCTGAGTGCTTGTGGCGGCCAGGTGGACGAATCTCTTTTGCCGACCCGAGTCCCCACCCTGGGTCCCGACTTCTTCGCGGTTACGCCCACCCAGCCCCCGACCCCGACGCCCCCGGCCGCTGCTGAGGCGGCCACCGCAGAGCCAACCGCTGCCGAAGCTCCGGCGGAGACCGGGACGGTGACCGCCACCGAGAGCCTGACTGCCACCGTCGAGGCCACCGTGGAAGCGCCGGCAGAAGCGGCTGAGACGCCTGTCCTGGCGGAGACCGGGACGGTGACCGCCACCGAGAGCTTAACCGCCACCGTCGAGGCTACCGTGGAAGCGCCAGCAGAAGCGGCTGAGACGCCTGTCCTGGCGGAGACCGGGACGGTGACCGCCACCGAGAGCCTGACTGCCACTGTCGAGGCCACCGTGGAAGCGCCGGCGGAAGCGGCTGAGACGCCTGTCCCGGCGGAGACCGGGACGGTGACCGCCACGGAGAGCCTGACCACCACCGTCGAGCCGACCGTGGCGCCGACGGTAGAGGGCGGCGAGACCCTCACCGCTACCCAGGAGATTACCGCCACTTCTCAGGTGACCTCGGCCGAGGAGGCAGCCACCCCCGAGGCCGCCGAAGCCGATCCCTATGCCGGGCTGCCCGAGGACCTGAAGGCGGCCATGGCGGATGCCGACCCGGCCCGGGGCCAGCAGCTCACCCTGCAGAACGGCTGCGTCGGCTGCCACTCCCTGGACCCCAACCAGCCCATGGCCGGTCCCACCTGGCACAACCTGGCCGAAACTGCCGCCACCCGGATGCCAGGCAAGACCGCAGCCTTCTACCTCTACGACAGCATCGTCAATCCCAATGACTACATCGTCGAGGGGTATCCGCCGAACCTGATGATCCAGACCTTTGCCGAAACCATCAGCACCCAGGATCTGGCCGATATCATCGCCTATCTGTTGACTTTGAAGGATCAGTAGCAGTCGCCCGCCGACCTGCCCGCCGCCCATGGCGGGGCCGACAACTCTGTTGGCCCTGCCATGGGCAGGCACAATCCCTTGTATCAACGGGTTTTGCTGGAACATTGGACCGTCTGATACAATGTCATCCAGGTCATCAAGGAATATCATATGCGAACCTGCCAGGAGTTGACCTGTTTATGAAAGCCAACCTCTACTTTGCCAACCAGAACGACCCGGTCGCCGTCCTGGACGAAGTCAAGATCGTCCGTATGAACGACAACCATACCGCCGCGCCGGTGCGCATCTACTACAAAACCCGGAAGCTCAACGCCCGCAGGACCATGGTGGAGCTGCACCGGGATCGCAAGTTGACCTTGAAGCTGGAGGATGGCCGCAGCTGCAGCGTGCTTCTCCAGCATAACAGCCTGGACACCGAAGGGCATACGGTGGGCGTGTTGCGGGTCCTGGACGAGCTGGCGGATTGAGCCGTCGGCTGGCCCAACCGACCACAGGCCCCATGGAGCGACAGGCAAACCGCGAAATTGACGGTGAAAAATTGACGGTGCAATTGGATGCCAGCCAGGCGTATCCATGACTGGCTGGCATTTTTGATCCGGATACGCTGAACATGACCGCTTCCCCAGCCCCTGCCATGAATCCGTTGCCGGACCCCGCGCCCAAGCGTCGGCGTAGCTGGTTCTGGCCGGGCTTTCTGGCCGGCTTTCTCCTGCTCAGCCTCCTGAGCTGCGGCGGCCTGGCCATGGCCATGGGCATCGATACCCTGGATCTGGCCGAACTCCAGGCCGGGCAGGCCGCCTGGACGCCGCCGGCAGTCACCCCCACACCCGTCCCTGCCGTCCAGGCAGACAGTACCCCGGGGATGGCCACGGGCGGCACCTTCCAGATCGGCGATCGGGTGCGGAACGTCACCACCAGCCGGGTCAACATCCGCCAGGTGCCCGGCTACCTGGGCAAGCCAGAGGGCGATATCCTGGCCCAGGCCATGCCCGGCGACGAGGTGGAAATCCTGGGCGGCCGCGCCGTGGCCGATGGCCTGGTCTGGTGGCGGGTGCGCTATGTCACCGGCGATGGCCGGGTCATCGACGGCTGGATGGCCGAAGCCACGGCCAGCGGCGTCCAGATCCTGGCCCCCTAGTGGAGCCCGGCAGAAAGTCGTCGAATTTCTGCCGGGGTACTTACTGTGATAGCCATGTCCGAACGCTTCGTACCTCGACCGGCCCAACAGCGCATCCTGGAATACACCGGCGGCCCCATGGGCATCAGCGCGGTGCCAGGCAGCGGCAAGACCTTTACCCTGAGCCTTCTGGCTGCCCAGTTGGTGGAGCGGCTGGCCCAGGCCGGTCGGCTCGACGAACGGGAGGTCCTGGTCGTCACCTTCACCAACAGCGCAGTGGAAAATTTCCGCAGCCGGATCGGCCGTTTTGTGCGGGAGGAGAAGGGGCTGCTGGCCGGCGTGGGCTATCGGGTGCGCACCCTCCACGGCCTGGCCCACGACATCGTCCGGGAGCGGCCGGCCCTGGTTGGCCTGAGTGAAGACTTCGACATCATCGATGAACGGACGGCCGCGGAGATCAAGCGGGATGCCGTGGTCGCCTACTTCCGCTCCCATCCCGACGCCTTCAGCTACCTGATCCTGCCCGACTACCTGCAGAACTTCCGCAGCATCGAGCGCTACCTGCTGGACGACGCCCTGGAGGTGGCCAACGCGGTGATCCGTACGGCCAAAGACCTCCGGGTGGAGCCCCACACCCTGCAGGCCGCCCTGCGGGCCCAGAGCGGCACCTGGCCCCTGCTGGAGTTCGGAGTGCGCATCTATGCCGACTACCAGCGCAGCCTGTCGGTGCGGGGCGCGGTGGACTTCGACGACCTCATCATCCTGGCCCTGCGCGCCCTGGATGCCGACCCCGACTACCTGGCCCGCCTGCAGGATCGCTGGCCCTACGTGCTGGAGGACGAAGCCCAGGACAGCAGTGTGCTGCAGGAGGAGATGTTGCGTCGCCTGACGGCCAGCCACGGCAACTGGGTGCGGGTGGGGGATCCCAACCAGGCCATCAACACCACCTTCACCAGCGCCGACACCCGCTTCCTGCGCCGGTTCATTCAACAGCATCCGGAACAGGCCCGAACCCTGCCCAACTCCGGTCGCAGCGCGTTGCCCATCATCGAGTTGGCCAACTGGCTCAGCCACTGGTCCCGCACCGCCCACCCGGTGCTGCCGCCGGACATGGCCCTGACCCCGCCGGACATCGAGCCCACGCCACCCGGGGACCCCCAGCCCAACCCGGAGCCCGGCAATCCGGCCATCCACATCTACGACCGGGATCTCACGCCGGACCAGGAGCTGGAAGTCATCGTCCGCAGCCTGAGCCGCTGGCTGCCAGATAACCCCGAGTGGACCGTGGCCGTGTTGGTGCCGGACAACAACCGGGGTTTCCAGATGGCCGCAGCCCTGGAAGCGGCCGGCCTCCCCTTTGACGACAGCCTCCTCCGGGCCGATGGGGCCACCCGGGCCGCGGCCCAGGCCCTGGCCACCGTGCTGGCCTACATCGCCCGGCCGGAAGCCGTGGCCCACCTGGAGAAAGTCTGGGGCGAAGTCTGGTGGCCCCGGCGGGGTGTGGTGTTGGCCACCCAGGCGGACGGGGAAGCTCCCGCCGAGGCGCTGGATGCACGGCCGGCTACACGGCTGGCTACGCGGTCGGCCCCCATGCCCGAGCCGGTGGAGACCTTCGGCCGGGCCCTGCGTCGGGTCCAGGAGCCGGAACAGCTGCTCTTCCCCGCCCAGACCGATTGGCTGGACACCCTGGGGTGGCTGGACGAATACCCGGGCTTCCGGGAAGTGGTGGAGGCGTTTCGGGCCGACCTGCGCCGCTGGACCTCCGCCATGATCTTGCCGGTGGATGAGCTGCTCCTGACCCTGGGCAACGACCTGTTCCACGAGCCTGCCGACCTGGCCCTGACCCATCGGCTGGCGGTGTTGTTGGCCAGGCTGGCCCAGGAGAACCCTGGCTGGCGCCTGCCCGAGCTGGCAGGCGAGCTGGAAGGCATCGCCCAGAACCGCCGCCGCATCCTGGGCTTCAACGAGGAGGGCGTTGGCTACGAAGCCCGGCCGGGTCAGGTGACCGTGGCCACCATGCATTCGGCCAAGGGGCTGGAGTGGGACCGGGTCTACCTGTTGTCGGTGAACAGCTACAGCTTCCCCAGCGGCGGGGACGAGGAGTCCTATCGGGGTGAGCGCTGGTACGTGCGGGACAACCTGAACCTGGTGGCCGAGGCGGTGGCCCAGCTGACCCAGCTCCACCGTGGCACATTGGACGAATATGTGCCTGGCGTGGCCAGCCGCCAGGCCCGCCTGGAGATTGCCGCCGAGCGTCTGCGCCTGCTCTATGTGGGGATCACCCGGGCCCGCCGGGAGTTGATCGTCACCTACAACACCGGCCGCAACCCAGAACGGAATCCCACCCAGCCGGCCCTGGCATTCCGGGCGCTGGCCGAGTTTATGGCCCATCAGGCGGCCCATTAGAGCTCCCTTCAGACCTGAGGAGACATGCAGCAGGCTAAAGCCAGATTGTTGACATGGTTGACCGCTGCCCAGCGGCAGAGCACCAGCCGGATTCCCAAGCCCCTGCGGCTTGCCATCCGCCGGTTGAGTGGTGGCGAGAGCTGGACGGCCCAGGTGGTGCGTGGCTGGCTGTGGCGTTACCGCTACTTCGTCCTGCTGGCTTTGGGTGCCAACCTGGCGGCGGCCGTCTTTGAAGGCAGCACCCTGGGTGTCCTGACCCTGGCGCTGGAGCTGTTGGCGGGCACCTTCCAGCCTGGGGAAAGTGCTGGCCAGAGCCTGTTCAGCGATCTCATCGCTGGTTGGCAACAACGTTGGGGGGTGGGCGGCGCCTTCTTCCTCCTGCTGGGCATTGCGGCAGCCATGCAGATCGCTCGCAGTGGGCTGGACTTCAGCGCCCAGGTGGCCAGCGCCTATCTGCGGGCCTGGCTGGAAGGGGAGCTGCGCCGACAGATCTTCCGTCAGTTTGTCTCCCTTCACTATCCAGCCATCAGCCGCTATCGCACCGGCGACCTGGTCAGCTACACGGAGCAGGTCGCCAACGTGGGGCGCCTGATTACCACCACCAACTATCTCCTGAGCCACCTCCTCATCGTGGTGGCCTACGCCGTCGTCCTGTTTTGGCTCTCCTGGCAGATGACCCTGGGGGCTCTGGTGGTATTGCTGCTACTTTCCATCGCGCTGCGGGGCATCATGGCCCGGGTCCGTCAGATCTCCCGACAACTGCTGGAAGCCAGCGTGCAGTTCAATACCCAGGTGGTGGAATTTCTCCAGGGGCTGCGCCTGATCCACTCCTTCGCCCGCCAGGAGCACGCCATCCGACAGGTGGACCAGATCGTGGATCGCAGCATTCGCGCCCAGCGCCGGGGCATGATTTGGGCAGCCAGCATCCTGCCTGTCATGCAGGTGCTGATGGTGCTGGGCGTGGTGATCTTCCTGGCCATCGGCTACCAGATGGTGCAGCGGGTGGGCGTGGGCATGGTGCCCCGGCTCATCACCTTTGTCTTTGTGCTCTATCGCCTGCTGCCCCGGGTGAGCGGGGTAAACAACGGCCTGGCCCAGATCAACGGCGAGTGGCCCTTTGTGGAGCGGGTGGCCGAGATTCTGCGCACCGACGACAAGGAGTACGTCCATTCGGGCGAGCTTCCGTTCCAGCGGCTGGAGGAGGGCATCCGCTTTGACGGGGTGACCCTGACCTACCCCGGCAGTACCCGGCCAGCCGTGCACAACCTTTCTTTTACCATTCCCCGGGGAAGCATGGTGGCCTTTGTGGGCACCTCGGGCGCGGGCAAGTCCACCCTGGTCAATCTGCTTCTGCGCCTGTATGACCCGGACACCGGGCACATCTGGGTGGACGGGAAGGACCTGAAGCGGTTGCGGCTGACCGACTGGCGGGAGCGGATTGGGGTGGTGGACCAGGATACTTTCGTGTTCAGCACCACCATTGCTGAAAACATCCGTTTTGGCCGCCTGGATGCCGACGATGGGGCGGTTCGGCGCGCGGCACAGATGGCCCAGGCCCATGAGTTCATTGCCCAACTTCCGGCCGGCTACGAGACCGAGGTGGGGGACCGGGGGTATCGCCTGTCCGGTGGGCAGCGGCAGCGCCTGGCCATTGCCCGGGCCGTGATCCGGGAGCCGGAGATCTTGATTTTCGATGAAGCCACCAGCGCGCTGGACAGTCGGTCCGAGCGGCTGATCCAGTCAGCCATGGGAGAACTACGCCAGGACCGGACCCTGGTCGTCATCGCCCACCGCCTTTCCACCGTGGTGGATGCCGACCAGATCTACGTCCTCCAGGACGGCCGCGTCGTGGAGCAGGGGACCCACCCGTCCTTGCTGGCGGCGGGTGGCCTGTATGCGTCGCTGTGGAGGATCCAGGCGGGTTCGGCGCCAGCGTACCCATGAAGGCGACGGCTGCCTTTTGGGAAACCGACATGCTTCGCCCACTGTTACGATGGCCCTATCATCAACTCCTGGCCCATCCGACCTGGATTCGTCGCTGGCTGGATGTGCGTCTGTTGTCCGAAGTGCTGGACCGCTATCCCCACTGGCCGTATGGCGGGGAGGAAGTCATCCATCTGGACGGCCGGGGCGTGGACCCGGAGATCCCGGCCCTGCTGCCCGGGGTGTTGGGCGCCCATCGGCTGGGCCAACCCTTTGTGGCATCCCTCTCCCAGGTGGAGCTGGTGGGGCCGTACGCGGTGGTTCGTCAGGCCGGAGGCTACATTGTGCCCGAGCTGAACCCCCTGGTGTTGGACCGGGTGGTGAAGGCCCACGTGGCGGTCCGTCCCCGCCGTGGACGGACCACCAGCCGTTACCCACTCCTGGCCTCCCTGGTCCAGCCGCCGTGGTGTGGCCGTCGCTGCGGCTACTTTCATTGGATCACCGACTGCCTGACCCGGCTGGAAGGGGTGGAACAGTACCAGAAAATCACAGGAGAACAGCCGCTGATCCTGTTACCGC
Source organism: Litorilinea aerophila (assembly GCF_006569185.2). NCBI lineage: Bacteria > Bacillati > Chloroflexota > Caldilineae > Caldilineales > Caldilineaceae > Litorilinea > Litorilinea aerophila. The sequence goes on from NZ_VIGC02000005.1 coordinate 136,904, forward strand.
CGTCTCCTGCGCCCTGGATGCAGGAGTCTCTGACTTACATGGGGATCGGCCGGGACCGCCAGGTGGCATGGAGCGGGGACATGGGGCAGGTGGAGACGCTGGTATTCCCCTCCCCCCGCACGCTGCCTGTCCAGCGGAAAAAGTTCAATCCCTACTCCGTGGCGGGGTATTGGTATGTCAAAGAGCGCATCCAGCAGGCGATAGCCCATCTGCCTTCTGATTTTACACCCGCGCCCCGGATCTACATCTCCCGGGGGGATGCCCAAGTGCGCCGGGTGCTCAACGAGGATGTCCTTTTGCGCCGGCTGGAAGCGTTCCATGTGGTCCCCTACCAGCTCTCCCGGCTGAGCTTTGCCGACCAGGTGCGCCTCTTTGCCCAGGCCGAGCTGGTCATTGCGCCCCATGGCGCCGGTCTGGTCAACATGATCTTCGGCCAGCGGCCGGCGATTCTGGAGATCTACACGTCGACCTTTGTGCCGGGGTATTTCATCATTGCCCAAAGCCTGGGCTTCCCGTATGCTGGCGTTCGTGGGGAGGATTGTGGCGGCCACCTGGTGGTGGATCCGGAGGCTGTGGCACGGCGGGTGGAGGGACTGCTGAGCATCCGGAAGCCGTGAACGAACCACCCGGGTGATGACAGGGACAGGACAAAGGAGCAAACAGCGAATATGGTTCGCCGACTCATGCAAATCCCCGCAGGTTGGCTTTGGTTACGTCTGGTGGTCGGCCTGTTCCGGACCAGGGATGCCTACGTTCGTCTGCGGCTGGTCCGGTACATTCGGGATGTTACCTGGTTCCTGCGAGATTTCCGGCGCTTTCGCGCCATGCCATCCCAGGCTTTTCAGTTGGATCGGGTGTTCCCCTGTCTCTCCGACCGGACGACGTTCACCCCGGTCGATCCCCTGTATTTTTACCAGGACTGCTGGTTTGCCCGAAAGATCTTTGAGTTGAAGCCGGCCCACCACTATGATGTGGGTAGCTCTGTTCGCTCCATAGGGTTGGTTTCCCAGTTCGTTCCCATCACCATGTTCGATATCCGCCCGATCCCGTTGAAATTGGATCAGCTGGAATTCCGGCAGGGAAGCATCCTGGATCTGCCCCTGGCCGATGATTCGGTGGCCTCCATCTCCTCCCTCTGCGTCCTCGAGCATATCGGCCTGGGACGTTACGGCGATCCCCTCGACCCGCAGGGCAGCGAAAAGGCCATTGCCGAGCTCAAGCGGGTGGTGAAGCCGGGGGGTGTGATCATGGTTTCGGTACCGGTGGACCGGGTAAACCGGGTCTACTTCAACGCGCACCGGGCTTTTACCCGGGACTATTTCCTGCAGCTTTTCCAGGGCTGCACTCTGCTGGAAGAAAAGTACATCTATGGCAGCGAAATGGTGGATTACTATGATCCAGGCCGCGGCTTTGGGACGGGCTTGTATCTGTTTCGTAAACAGGGAGATGTTTCACCCTTTGGACCACGTTAAAGCGGCCACGGTAGATCGGTTACGCCCATGATCCGCCTGCATCCCATTCCGGATGTTGCTTTCGATTGCCCGTACTGCCAGCTTCCGCTGACGGTCACCGGCTGGTACATGCCCGGCATGCGTACCCTGGCCACGCTCCGTTGCCCCCGCTGCTCTCGCGACTTCTACGGCGACCTGCCCGTGGGGCACGGTATCCGCCATGCCCGTCTGTTGGAGAAAGCGACCGGCCAAATCTATGGAGAGACCCCGGGGCACGACTGGCACGCCGGCTGGCTGCGCCGCTCCTATGCCCAGCGAACCCAAAACCCGCGTCCGATCCATGTGGAAACATTTCGGACGCCGCGGCGGGGCGTCCTGCTCAACTGCCTGGACACGGTGTATGGCCATGGGTTGCTGAAGCTGCTCAACGCCCAGTACTACCTGGACCACTGCCTCGACCTGGACCTGGTGGTCCTGATCCAGCCCATGTTCCGCTGGCTGGTGCCCGACGGCGTGGCCGCCATCTGGACGGTAGACCTGCCCCTCCGGGCCGGCATCGAATGGAACGACTGGCTGGCGGCGGAATTCAAAAAGCAGGTGGAGACATGGGACGAAGCGTATCTGAGCCGGGCCTTTTCCCATCCCCACCCCACCGACTTCCACATCCAGCGCTTCACCCGGGTGACGCCCTTTCCGCTGACAGAATGGGAAGAGCGCCTTCGCCGACCCACGGTGACCTACATCTGGCGGGAGGATCGCCTCTGGAGCCGGGAGCCCATCCAGCGTTTCCTGCGGCGTGCCCAGAATTTCCTGATCCGCCATGGGATCCTGGCCGGGCCGGCGCCGTGGACCTTTTGGGAGCAAAGCCGTGCCGTGACGGCGCTGGCCCGCAAGCTGCGGCAGCGTTTTCCGGAGCTGGATTTTGCCGTGGCCGGCGTGGGGCAGGCAGGCGGCCTGCCGGCCTGGATTCAGGACCTGCGGACCCGCCGGTTCGATGAGCCGCTGGAGCGGGCCCTGGTGGAGCGCTACGCGGCCAGCCACGTGGTGGTGGGCGTGCACGGATCCAACATGCTGCTGCCTTCGGCCCATGCCGGCGCCACCGTGGAGTTGATGCCCGAGAAGCGTTGGGGTAACATGTTGCAGGACCTGCTGGTCCGCCCGGATGACATGCGGGAGACCCTGTTTCACTATCGCATCCTGCCTGTGACGACTTCACCCGGCACCGTCAGCGACGTGATCGGCTCCATTTTGACCGACCGGCCGTCCATGCTCGCCCACATGGCGCGGGCCTCCTGTCAGCATCGCTGCATCCGGTCGCATGGGAATCGGGTTTAGATCCGGACCAATACCGCCTCAACACCGCCTATGCAAACACCCGTCATCTTCCTCATCTTCAATCGACCCGACACCACCGCGCAGGTCTTTGCGGAGATTGCCAAAGCCCGGCCCCGTCGGCTGCTGGTGGTGGCCGATGGCCCCCGGCCCCACCGACCCGACGACGTGGAGAAGTGCTCGGCGACGCGGGCGGTGATCGAACGGGTAGACTGGCCATGTGAGGTGAGCTGTGACTTTGCTGAGGAAAACCTGGGCGGCCGCAGGCGAATTTCAAGTGGTCTAACCTGGGCTTTTTCGCAGGTAGAGGCGGCCATTGTCCTGGAAGATGATTGCCTGCCTCACCCAACCTTCTTTCCTTTCTGTGAAGAACTGTTGAACCGCTATTGCCATGACGAGCGGATTATGGCCATCACCGGCGACAATTTCCAGTTCGGCCGATCTCGAACTAAGTATAGCTACTATTTTTCCCGTTATTTTCATTCGTGGGGATGGGCGACCTGGCGAAGAGCCTGGCAACACTACGACGATACACTCCATATGTGGCCGGAGGCTCGGGACAATAATCTTCTGGCGGGACTGCTGGAAGACCCAGAAACATTGCAGTTTTGGACTCGCATGTTTGAACGCCGGTACAGAAAAGAAGTGGACGACGGCTGGGATTATTGCTGGATCTTTTCGTGTTGGTTACAGAATGGCTTGACGATTACGCCAAACGTTAACTTGGTGTCGAATATCGGCTTTCGTCCTGACGCATCCCACACCGTCGATCCCTGGAATCCTCGAGCGAACTTACCAACGTTTCCTATGGAGTTTCCGCTGCAGCATCCCCCTTTCGTTGCCCGCCATGTGGAGGCAGATCGATATATTCAGAAGACAGTCTTCTCCAGACCTGGCCTTGGGGCGCGGGTCGTTAGGAAGCTCCGATGGATGGTGCGGCAGTATCTTCAGAACCAAGCTCCATGAAAGATATGGATTTGGCCGGTTTGAAATACCTGTCTAAGCTGCTTCTCCATCCCCGCCACCGCCGGCGGCCCGCGGCCTGGATGGAGCTCATTCGCCTCTGGCGGATGCCCCGTTACCGGCCTGCCTACACCCACCTGCTGGGCCCCCCCTTGCGGTTGATCGACGCGGCCTCCTTCCTGTCCGCCTACGACGCCATCTTCTGCCGGGAGATCTATCGGTTTGAGGCGCCGAGCGCCGAGCCGACCATTTTGGACTGCGGTGCGAACATTGGCCTGAGTGTGCTCTATTTTAAACAGCGTTATCCCCGGGCCCGCCTGATTGCGTTTGAACCGGATGCCATTGCCTTTGACGCCCTTTCAGAGAACGTGCGCAGCTTTGGCTTGCGAGATGTCGCACTCCACCCCAAAGCGGTCTGGCATACCGAGACCGAGCTGGCCTTCGTGTCCGATGGCGCCGATGCCGGTCGCCTGGCTCTCTATGCTGCTGAGCCCGGGGTGCAGTTAGTCCAAACAGTGGATCTGAACCCTTTCCTGGAGCGACCTGTGGATCTCCTTAAATTGGATGTGGAGGGCGCAGAGACGGAGATCCTGGTGCATTGCCGTGATGACCTGCAGAAGGTCCAACGCCTGTTTGTGGAGTATCATTCCTTGAGCGGACGACATCAAGAGCTTCACCGCCTGCTAACCGTTTTGGCCGAGGCCGGTTTTCGGGTCCAGATCCAGTCAGAGTCAGTGGCAACCCAACCCTTTGTACGGCCTAAAATTCAGGCTGGAATGGACCTCCAACTTAACATCTTTGCAACCCGGCCATCCACTGTGTAAAGCGCAAAGGAATTGTCGTTGAACGTCCTGCACCTGAGTACCTTTGACCTCCAGGGAGGGGCTCCCCGGGCCGCCTACCGTCTGCACCTGGGCCTGCGCCGCCTGGGCGTCCACTCCCGCATGCTGGTGCACCAGAAAAGCAGCAACGATCCGGCGGTCTTCACGGCTTCTGGCCTGCTGGCCCGCATCTGGGGCAAGCTGGTTCCCCATCTGGATCCATTGCCTCTGGCCCTCTACCCCCGACGCAGCCGCAACCAGTGGAGCCTCAACTGGCTTCCCACGGGCATTGGAGCGCGCATCCGGCAGGCCGCCCCCGACGTGGTCAACCTCCACTGGGTGGGCGTGGGCTTCCTGCCCATCGCGGCCTTGGCCCGCATCCCTGGCCCCCTGGTCTGGACCCTACACGACATGTGGGCCTTCACCGGCGGCTGCCACTATGACGGTGGCTGTGGCCGCTATCGCCAGCGCTGTGGCCATTGTCCCCAACTCCGTTCCAGCCACGAGGCCGATCTGAGCCGCTGGATCTGGCACTGGAAGAACCGGGCCTGGGCACCCCGGAGGATCCATGTGGTGACTCCTAGCCACTGGCTGGCCCAATGCGCTCGCCAGAGTGCGCTCTTCGCCGACCAGCCGGTGCACGTCATCCCCTACGGCCTGGATACGGCGGTCTTCCGGCCCCACGACAAGGCTTTCGCCCGCCAGGCCCTGGGGTTGCCTCTGGACCGCCAGCTGATCCTCTTTGGCGCCATGCGTAGCACCGGGGATCCCCGCAAAGGCTTTGCCTACCTTCAGGAAGCCCTCCAGCATCTGACCACCCACCTGGACTCCCGGCAGGTGGCGCTGGTGATCTTTGGGGCCCATCAGGAGCGAGAGGCAGTGGCCCAGGGTCTGGCCGTCCACGATGTAGGGGCCTTCCATGACGACGTCAGCCTGGCACTGCTCTACGCCGCCGCCGACGTCTTCGTTGCCCCTTCGGTCCAGGATAACCTGCCCAACACGGTGTTGGAGGCCCTGGCCTGCGGCACCCCTTGTGTGGCTTTTGAGATCGGCGGCATGCCCGATATGATCGAACATCAGGGCAACGGCTATCTGGCCCGTCCACTGGACAGCCAGGATCTGGCCCGGGGCATCCAGTGGGTCCTGTCCGATCCGCTGCGCTGGCAGCAGCTCTCCCAACGGGCTCGGGCCAGGGTAGAGGCAGACTTTACCCTGGAACGGCAGGCTCAGCGCTATCTGGACCTGTATCAGCAGCTGGTGGAATCTTCCCATGTCGACGCCGCCTGAGTCTATGCCCGCCATGGACCGCCCGCTGCCCCATCTCCTCCTCTTCGAGCCAGACGTGGGCGGCCATCATGCCGACTACCTGGACCATCTGCTCACCCACTGGCTGGAGCTGACCCGCCGTGCTCAGGACGGTTACCCGCCTGCTCGCCTCTCCGTGGTGACGGCGCCCGCCTTCGCAGACCAACACGGCGATCTGGTCCGGCGTTTTTCGGCACCCACCCTGGCCTGGGTCATGTTGGCGCCCCAGGAGGTGGACGAGATGCGGCAGGCGACAGGTCTGGTTCAGGCCAGTATGGCCCGATGGCGGCTGGCTATCCGCTATGCCACCCGGCTGGCCGCGGACCATTGCCTGTTGATGTATGCCGACCACCACCAGCTACCCCTGGCCCTGCAGCGCCGGGCTCCCTGTCCCGTCTCCGGCATCTACTTTCGCCCCACCTTCCACTATGAGGGGCTGACCGGCCACCGTTTCTCCTGGCAGGAGCGGCTGCGGGCGTGGCGTCAACAGGCCCTGATCCGGGCAGCCCTGGCCAATCCATCCCTGGCTTGCCTTTTCTGCCTGGATCCGTATGCGGCCGAATCCCTGGATCCCCACGGGCAGCAGGTCGTTCACGTGCCGGATCCCGTGCGGGTGCCGTCGGTGGAGGAAGCCCAGGTGGAGGCCTTGAAGCAGTGCCTGGGGCTGGAATCCGGCCGGCAGGTCTTTCTTCTTTTTGGTGATTTCCGGGGGATGGACAACTGGCGGCGCAAGGGGGTGGAACCTCTGCTGGCGGCCCTGGGGCTGCTGTCGCCAGAGGTGGCCCGGCGCACCGCGGTGCTCCTGGCCGGCCGCCAGGAGCCATCCGACGAAGCCCGCCTGACCCAGGCGGTTCAGGCCCTCTGCCAACAGTTGCCCCTCCAGGTGGTGAATCAACCCGGCTATCTGCCCGAGGAGCAGGTTCAGGCCCTGTTTCACCTGGCCGACGTGGTCTTGATCCCCTACCAGCGCCACGTGGGCATGAGCGGGCAACTGGTACGGGCCGCGGCCGCCGGCCGGCCGGTGCTGGCCTCCGACTATGGCCTGGTGGGCGCCCTGGTCCGGGAGCATCGTTTGGGGCTGGCGGTGGAGTGCGGCGAGCCCGCGGCCCTGGCCGCGGCCCTCGCCCGCTTTGTGGTCGAGGGCGCGCCGCCGGACTTTGAGCCTCAGGTGGCCAGGGCCTGGGGCCTGGCCCATCACGGCGAGGCTTTTGCCCACCGTATCTTTTCCCGGATTCTCGGCAGGTTGGAGGCCGGATCACCGTGAAAGTGGCCATCGTCACCAACGTGGTACCCAGTTACCGGCTGGCGTTCTACCAGCGCCTGTGCCAGCAGCCGGAGCACGACTTCGTCCTCTTCTGCCAGGATCGCCTCCCCGGCTTCAACCTTGCCCTGGTCCACGACCGGGTTCCCTGCAAGGTGGAGCGGCTGGCCGCGTGGGGCAGCGAACATGGGGTGGTCTGGCAGCGACTGCCGGTGATGCGCCTCTGGCGCGATTTCGACGTGCTCGTCTTCTACGGCAACCCCCGGCTACTCTCGACTGTTCTGTGGGCTACCCTCTTCCGATGGCTGGGCAAACCGGTGATCATCTGGGGGCAGGGCCATACCGCGGGCGCCCCGCCCTGGACCGAGGGCCTCCGTTTACGCTGGTGGCGCCAGTTCGACACCATCCTGGTCTACACCGACCGGGAGGCGGAGGCACTGCAGCGTTCGGTGCTGGCGGGCCGCCAGGTGATCGGTCTGAACAATGGCCTGGACCAGGACCGCATCGAGCAGGCTATCGCCCGCTGGCCCGTCCGGCGGCTGACCGCCTGGCAGCAGGCGCGAGGCCTGGAGGGGCGTCCGGTGTTGCTCTCCTGTGCCCGGCTGGTGGAGAAGAACCGCTTCGACCTGGTGCCTCCCCTCCTGGCACGGCTGCGGAGCCGCTATCCCGACCTCCGCTGGTGTGTCATCGGGGACGGCCCGGCCCGGGAGGCGTTGGCCGGGCTGGTACGGGCCCACCAGGTGGAGGACCTGGTGGTGTGGGTGGGTGCGCTGTACGACGAGGAGGCCCTGGCACCCTGGTTTCTCTCCGCCCGGCTGTTGATCCACCCGGGCGCCATCGGCTTGACGCTTCTGCATGCCTTCGGGTATGGTTTGCCCGTGGTGACCCACGGAGACCTGGCCCAGCAGATGCCCGAGATCGCGGCCCTGGAACCGGGCGTCAACGGGTTGGTCTTTACACCGGGAGACGTGGCGAGCCTGGCGGAAGCCGTCCGTTCCCTGCTGGATGATCCGGGACGGTCGCGGCGCATGGGGCAGGCTGCCCAAGAGGTGGTCCGCACCCGCTTCAACGTGGACGTCATGGTGGCGCGCTTTTTACAGGCCCTGGCGCAGACCGCCAGACAGGGCCAGGGATGATTTCGTTGCATCAATCATCGGTTTCACGGATGCACACAGATTGCGCAAGAAGTTTTTTTGCAATTCTCAGCGCCACTGGGGTGATAGAACGCCTTTTCCGGTAGACCCAGGGGTGACATGGCAGGCCAGGGATGGATGGGTATGAACCGGGATGACAGTCAGCTGGGGCGGAAATATGACCGGCTTTATGGAGCCCCTCCAGAATCTGGGGCGCCCATTCCGCCGTCGCCCATCTGCGTCCATGGATATCCCCGGGACCGTAACCAGGCGTTGGTGTACCTGGCCCGGCCAGGGGGACGGCTGTTGGAAGTAGGCTGTGGCTCTGGCGTCGTGCTGGCCACCCTGGCGCCTCAGTATGACCAGGTGGTCGGTACGGAGCTCTCGTCGAACCGGGCCCAGGCTGCCCGACAACGTCTGGCCCACCTGGCCAACGTGGAGATCGTCACCGGCACGCTGGAAGATCTGTTGGCCTTGAACCCCGAGCCATTTGACGTGATCCTCTGGGCCGACGTGATCGAGCATATTCCCGATGTCATTCAGGCCATGGCCAGCCTGGCCAAATTGGCCCGGCCGGGCACCCAACTGGTGACGGTGACGCCCAACGTGGCCTATCTGCCCCACCGCCTGCGCCTCCTGCTGGGCCGGGCACCGGTGACCAGTCTGCCGCTCCACGGCAACCATGGTTTTCGGGAGAAACCCCATGAGACGGAACTGCTGGACGGCGGGCACCTCCACTACTTTACGTACCGGCAGCTGGAAATCCTGTACCAGGTGGCTGGCTTTCAACCCCGACGTCGGCTGGGCATTGGCCGCCGGCTGTCCAGGTTGCGCAACCTGTGGCCAACCCTGCTCAGCGGAGAAGTCTGCCTGGTGGGCGAGTATGTTGGAGCACGGCTGGCGCCGGAGGCAGGGTGATGGGCGGGCCGAAAGGGCAGCTCACCTGTATCTACGGCTGTGGCCCCCATTTGACCGGCCAGCGGCTGGCGTCGGAACTGTTGGTGGCGGGCCTCCGCCAGCGGGGATGGTCCGTCCGGGTGCTGACCATGCCCCTGCTTCCCCGAACCGCGGACGGGAAGGGACGATGGCAGGCTGTGGGGCTGGTTCTGCGCCTGGTGCCTGCAGAGCTCCGGGCCCTGGCGGCGGCCCTGAGCCCGGATATCCTCTGCGTCAACCTGGGGCAGACATCCTTTGCCATGATACGGGACGGGCTGGCGCTGCTGTTGCGGCGGGCCCTGAGGCGGCCGGGCCGGGCGGTGGTGGCCCTGCATGGCGATCTCTTCACCCAATGGGCGCCAGGATCCCGGCAGGCCCGGATCCTGCGGGGCATCCTGGCGGCGGCGAGTCGGGTCACCGTGCTGGGGGAACGCCAGAAGGCGCACCTGGTCCGCCTGGGGGTGCCCCCGGACAGGGTTGCCCACGTGGACAATACCTGCGCCCTGCCTCCCATTTCCGCTGAAGCATGTCGTCGGAAACAGGCCCTGGCAGCGGAAGAACCCCTCCGGATTTTGTTTTTGAGCAACTTGTTGGAGAGTAAAGGCTATCCCGAATTTTTAGCGGCATTGGCGCTTCTGGGGCAGCGGACGCCTCGACCTGTGGAGGCGGTCCTCTGTGGCCAGGTTGTCCTTTCGGACGAGGATGGGCGTTTCCGCTCGGTGGCAGAGGCGAGCCGCTGGATCGAGGCCCGCCTGGCCGCGATCAACGGCCACGGCCGCTGCCAGGTGCGCTGGATTCAAGGAGCCTATGGCCGGGAGAAGGAGGCACTCTTCCACCAGAGCCATGTCTTTGTGTTGCCCACCCGCTATCCGGTGGAAGCCCAGCCCCTGGTTCTGTTGGAAGCCCTGGCCAGCGGCTGCGCCATCATCACCACCCGGCAGGGGGAGATCCCCAGTACCCTCAGCCCCGAGACGGCCATCCTGCTGGCGGAGGCTGCTCCCGATGCCCTGGCCGATGCCCTGGTGCGTCTGGCCCAAGATGACGCGACCCGTCTGCGTCTGGCTCTGGCCGGCCTGGAACTGTTTCGTGCCCGTTTTTCCCTGGACCGCCATTTGAACCGCTGGGAAGAACTGCTAGCCAATGTGTGATTCTGATTCATGGCCCATATCCTCTTCGTTTCCTACTTTTTCACGCCCGACAGCCTCTCCACCGCGGTGCTCATGGCCGAACTGGCCCAGGAACTGCAGGCCCAGGGCCATCGGCTGACGGTGATCACCACCACGCCCCACTACAACCTGGAAGAGAAGGCGCTGGCCCGCCAGCCCCTGCGGCCTCGCTGGGGACGGTGGGTCCAGGAGAGCCAGCTTTCTGGCATCCAGGTCTTCCATGTGCAGGTGGCGCCCAAGGGGAGTCGCATCTGGCTGCGGGCGCTGGACTACCTGCGCTATCACCTGTTCGGCCTGTGGGTGGGTTGGTTCTTGGTGCCCCGGGCCGACGTGATCTTTGCGCCGTCGCCGCCTCTGACCATCGGGCTCCATGCCTGGCTGCTCTCCCTGCGCCATCGTGCGCCGTTCATCTACAACGTCCAGGAAATTTACCCGGACGTGGCCGTCAAGCTGGGGGTGCTGCGCAATCGGCTGCTGATCCGCCTTTTGCAGGGGGTGGAGCGCTTCGTCTATGGCCGGGCGGGGCGGGTAGCGGTGATTTCCGAGTGGTTTCGCCGGGATCTCCTGCAGAAGGGCGTCCCCCCGGCCCGGCTGGCAGTCATCCCCAACTTTGTGGACGTGGACTTCGTCCAGCCGCATCCCCGCCAGAACACTTTTTCCCAGGAGCTGGCCCTGGACGACAAGTTTGTGGTGCTCTATGCCGGCAATATCGGCCTGACCCAGGGTTTTGAGACCGTGCTGGAGGCGGCACGCCGGCTGACCCATCTGCCTGACCTTCACTTTCTGATCATCGGCGGCGGTGCCCGCTTCGACTGGCTGGCCCGCCAGATCCAGGCCCAGGGCCTGGCCAACATGACCTTGCTGCCCTACCAGCCTCGGGAACGGGTGCCGGAGATCTACGCCACGGCCGACCTCTGCCTGGTGCCCCTGAAGCGGGGCATGGCCCAGGACACCTTCCCATCCAAGATCTACACCATCATGGCCGCGGCGCGGCCGGTGGTGGCCGCGGCGGATCCGGATACGGAGCTGGCGTGGGTGGTGGAGCAGGCAGGGTGTGGCTGGGTGGTGCCGCCGGAGGACGTCCACGCGCTGGCCCAGGCCATCGAACGGGCCTATCAGGAGCGGGGCCAGGCGGCGGCCATGGGACAGTCCGGCCGGGAGTACGTGGTCGAACATCACGCGCGGCCGTCCGTGGTCCGGCGCTATCACGAGCTGATCACAGCCCTGACGGGTCGCCCGTCGTAGGCGCAGCGACGAGCTGCGCATCGGGCAGATTTTTGGCTGAAACTTGCCAGGGCGGCATAATGGGCGGCGGATTGGCACGCCAATCCACGGAAGATGCCCATGAACGAACCGCCGAATGGGCCCTTTTGTCCTGCCAACCTCAACAAAGGAGTGAACAGATCCTGATGACTGTGCGTTTTGGCTTGATCGGCTGTGGCCGGGTGGCCCCGCGCCATGCCCAATCGCTGCTGCAGCTTCCCGAAACCCGGCTGGTGGCGGTGGCGGATGTGAAGGAGAACCGGGCCCGCCGTTTTGCCGAGGAATATGGCGCCGACGCCTACACCGATTATCGTCACCTGTTGGAACGGCCGGACATCGACGCGGTGAGCATCTGCGTGCCCAGCGGCCTGCACGCCCCCGTCGCCCTGGATGCCCTGCAGGCCGGCAAACACGTCCTGGTGGAGAAGCCCATCGCCCTACGCCTGGAGGACGCCGACCGCATGATCGAGACGGCCGAGGCCCAGAAGCGTAAGCTGGGGGTTGTGCTCCAGAACCGCTACAACCAGCCCATGCAGGAGCTGCGCCGCCTCATCGACGCCGGCGGCCTGGGGCCCCTCTACCTGGGCAACGCCTGCGTCCGCTGGTATCGCCCCCAATCCTACTACGAGGACGAATGGCACGGCACCTGGGCCATGGACGGCGGCGCGCTCATGAACCAGAGCATCCACCACATCGACGCGCTGCAGTGGTTCATGGGGCCGGTGCGCTCCGTATACGCCTACACCGCCACCCTGGCCCACCGCATGGAAGCCGAGGACGTGGGCGTCGCGGTGTTGCGCTTTGCCAGCGGCGCGCTGGGCACCATCGAGGGCTCCACCCTGACCTGGCCCCAAAACCTGGAGGGGTCGGTGGCTGTCTTCGGCGCGCGGGGCTCGGTGAAGATCGGCGGCACCGCGCTGAATCGGATCACCCTCTGGAAGGTGGACGGCCAGCTGGAACAGGAGGCGGAGATCCTCACCAGCCAGCGGGTGGATCCGCCGTCGGTCTACGGCTACAGCCACCGGGAGGTGATCCGGGACTTTGCCCTGGCGGTACGGGATGACCGCACCCCGGGCACGCCAGGGCTAGAGGCGCGCAAATCCCTGGCCCTGGTGTTGGCCATTTACCAGTCGGCCCGGACGGGGCAGGAAGTGCAGCTGGCAGGAGATGAGGGGAGCGATTTAGGGAATCGGCAGGCCGGTCACCCGTTTTGACCCATCGATCGGCCTGGGGTACGATTGGTGGGTGTCTGTTGAGAGCTGGATCGCCGCGAACCCTTCGAGCTGACAAAGTTGGCGTGATGAACTCCATGAACCACAAGAGCAAACTTGACTACTGGTGTGAGGCTATCATCGAGGCCGGATGGCTGGCGGCGTTGGTGGTGGCGCCCCTCTTCTTCAACGTCTTTTCCAGCCGGGTCTTCGAGCCGGACAAGATCAGCCTGATCCGCTCCATCGCCCTGGTCATGTTGTTGGCCTGGCTGGTGAAGGTGGCCAACGGCGGGCCGCTCTGGCTGCCGGCTGCGCTGGCCTCGGGCGGGGAGGCCGAGCCAGGGGGTGAAGCGGCAGAACCCTTCTGGCGCCGATGGGTACGGGTGCCCTTTCTGTTGCCCATCGCCTTGCTGGTCGTGGCCTATCTACTGAGCACCCTCTTCAGCGTGGCTCCCTACGTCAGCTGGTGGGGATCCTATCAGCGGCTTCAGGGCACCTACACCTACTACAGTTACATCATCATCGCCCTGCTCACCATGGCCCATCTGCGCCAGGCGGTGCAGATCCGGCGCATCCAGCACGCCATCATCGTCACCAGTTTGCCCATTGCCATCTACGGCGTGATCCAGCATTACGGCATCGATCCCCTGCCCTGGGGCGGTGATGTGACCACCCGGGTGGCTGCCAATGCCGGCAACGCCATTTTCCTGTCGGCCTACCTGATCATGGCCTTTTTCTTCACCCTGGAGCGCATCTACAGCAGCTTCGCCCACCTGCTGGGCTATAAGCCGAATCGGGTGGCCGAGGCGGAAGACATGGCCACGGCCCTGGCCGGCGGTGCCTATCTCTTTATCCTGCTGGTGCAACTGCTGGCCATCTTCTGGACCCAGAGCCGCGGTCCCCTCCTGGGCCTTCTCCTGGGCATCTACGTCTTTGGCCTGTTGCTCTTTACGGGGCTGCGCCCCCGCTACTACCGGGGCCTGACCCTGGGCTGGGTAGGGCTGGGCGTGGCGGGCGCCCTCTTCCTGGTCCTGCTCAACACCACCACCCTCTTCAACGCGGTCCACGCGGTGCCTTCCCTGCGCCGCCTCAGCACCATCCTGGACCTGGAAAGCGTGACCGCCCAGGTGCGTGTCCTGATCTGGGAAGGGGCTGCCAGGATGGTGGCGCCCCACGAGCCCCTGGTCTACCCGGATGGCCACGCCGATCCCGTGAACGTGCTGCGCCCATTGGTGGGCTACGGGCCGGAGGCCATGTGGATTGCCTACAACCCCTTCTACCCGCCGGATCTGGCCCACGTGGAGGCCCGTAACGCCAGCCCGGACCGCTCCCACAACGAGACGTGGGATTCGCTGGTCATCACCGGCATCCTGGGCTTTCTGGCCTACATGAGCCTCTTCATCTCCATCTTCTACTGGGCGCTGCGCTGGTTGGGGCTGCTGGTCAACCGGCGGGACACCTGGCTCTTTGGCGGGCTCTTGTTGGCCTGTGGCGCCGGCGCGGTGGTGTTTTTCTACTTTTTTGACCAAAGCTGGCGCTTCTTCGGCGTTGCCCTGCCGGCCGGCCTGATGCTGGGCCTGGGCATCTACGTCACCGTGGCGGCCTATCTGCATCCCCAGGTGGGAGGCGAAGGGCAGCGGGATGTGGCCCGCCAGCTGCTGATCATCGCCCTGCTGGCCACCGTGGTGGCCCATTTCGTGGAGATTCACTTCGGCATCGCCATTGCCGCCACCCGCACCTACTTCTGGATTCAGCTGGCCCTGCTCTTGGTCCTGGGCATGAATTGGGCCCAGACCGGCGCCCTCGCCTGGCAGCTGGAGCCCGAGACCGAGGAAGCGGAAGCAGAGCCGGAGCCGGCCCAGGATGCCCGAGGCAGGCGACGGCGGCGACGGCCTGCACGTCCCAGGGCGGCGGCACGTCGGGAGGAAGCCCTCCCCGCGCTGCCAGGCACGGTGATGGTGGATCTGCTGATCTTCCTCACCTTTGTTTTCATCTACACCACCAATGCCCAGGGCTCGACGAACCCCTTCGGCATCCTCTTCAGCAGTATCTTACAGCGGAACGAAGGAGGCGTGATGGTCTCCAGCCCGGCCATCTTCTTCCTCATGCTCTTCACCTGGCTGGTGGCTGCCACCCTGGGGTTGGCTGCGGAAGCCCTCCAGCGGCGCCGGATGCCGGGGATGGGCTGGTGGCTCCGGGGCTATCTGCTCCACGCCGGGGTGGTCTGGGGTGGCTGGCTGATCTACGGAGGCATCCAGGGCGCGCGGCTGGTGCCCGGCGCGGCCGGCACGGACCTGGACAGCCAGCTGAACATGGTGGCCGGCCACTTCGCCCTCTACACCTGGCTGGTGGCGGCCTGGATGCTGGTGGCCGGCGGCGTCTATGCCTGGCCCTGGCTGCGGGATGCCCGGGTGCCTACCGCCGGCCGGGCTGCCGTCAGCCTGGCTGCGGGCACCGTTTTGGCCGTGATCATCTTCGCCATCATCAGCAGCGTCAACGTGGCCCTGGTAAAGGCCGACATTATCTACAAGCAGGGGCAACAGTTCGACCAGCAGGGCAACTGGCTCAGCAGCATCGAGCTCTACCGCCGGGCCCTGGCCGTCCGCAAGACGGAGGACCACTACATGCTCTTCCTGGGGCGCAGCCTGCTGGAGCAGGCCAAACGGGCACCGGCGGAAGGCAGCGTGCAATTGCCTCCCCAGCCCCGCCTGGAGGACGTGTTGTCTCTGACGCCCCAGATGGTCAGCCAGATGAGCCAGGGGGAGCTGCTGCGGGCGGCCGAGGTGGTGCTGCGCCAGGCCCAACGGGTGAACCCCTTGAACACCGATCACACCGCCAACCTGGCGCGACTCTATCGGACCTGGGCGGACCTGGCCACGGATCCGGCCGTGCGCCAGGAGATGCTGGACCGGAGCATCGCCCACTACGACATGGCCGTCCAGCTCAGCCCCAACGCCGCCCACCTCTGGAACGAGAAGGGCAACGCCCACCAGGCTCGGGGCGAGGATGAGCTGGCCGAGCAGGCCTATCTCCACAGCCTTTCCCTGGATCAGAAGTACGATCAGACCTACCTGTTGCTGGCCGATTTCTACGACCGCCGCCAGGCCTATGACGAAGCCGTCCGTCTTCTGCGCCAGGGCATCGAACAGCTCCCGCGCAACGCCCAGCTCTACAGCTACCTGGGGGTGATGCTAGCTCGCCAGGGGGATCTGCAGGGGGCCATCGACGCCAACCTGAAGGTGCTGGAGCTACAGCCTTTCAACGCGGGGGCCATGCGCAACCTGGCCCTGCTCTATCGCGATCTGGGAGAGACTGAGGAGGCCATTCGATGGGTGAACCAGGCCATCACCGCCACCAACCCCAACAGCACGGCGGAGCTGGTTCAGTTGCACCAGTTGGCGGCTCAGCTCTATCAGGCGGCGAACCAGAACGACCAGGTGATCGTTCACTATGAGCAGATACGTGCGCTCCAGCCCGATGACGTGGCGACCTTGAACACCCTCTACAGCCTCTACGCGGCCGAGAGCAACTGGAACAAGGCCGTGGAGGTGCTGCAGGCGCTGGCCGCCCTGGAACCGGACAACTACCGGCATCCCCTGGCCATCGCCCAGATTTTGAACCAGGTGGGGCAGACCGAAAACGCACTGGCCTTTGCCAATCAGGCCCTGTCCCTGGCCCCGGAGGATCAGAAGGCCAGCATCAGCGCCTTCATCCAGGCCCTGAGCGCAGGCAGTTAAGATAGCAGGCAGAGCATCTATGAGCTACCGAAAGGCTGTTCGGTTCCAGTCCATGGGCCTCTCACCGGATAACCGCTGAAAGGGCACCAGCCGATGAAAAGCGATGTGATGAGCGCCTACTTGCTCCTGGCGGCCAGCGCCCTGATTGTGGCCATGGGGGGGACGCCCCTGGTGCGGCAACTGGCGCTCCGCCTGAAGGTGGTGGATCAGCCCCAGGCCCGCAAGATCCATACCACCCCTGTGCCCCTCCTGGGCGGCGTGGCCATCTACGTGGCCTTCGCCCTGGTGCTCATCTTCTTCGGCGACCGGCGCTATGTCCACGAGGTGGTGGGCATCTTCGTGGGGGCAACCCTGGTCAGCCTGATGGGCGTGGCCGACGACCGCTGGGGCGTGGGTAGTTACATCAAGCTGGGCGGACAGCTGGCAGCCGCCTTCATCCTCATCTACAGCGGGGTCCAGGTACGCCTGTTCAACAACTGGTTTGACCTGGTGCTGACTACCGTGTGGGTGGTGGGCATCACCAACGCCCTTAACCTGCTGGACAACATGGACGGCCTCTCGGGCGGCATCGCCATGATCGCAGCCATCTACTTCACCCTCCTGGCCGCCATGAGCGGCCAATACCTGGTGGGCGCGCTGGCGGCCGCGTTGGCAGGTGCGTGCGCGGGCTTTTTGGTTTATAATTGGAACCCGGCCCATATTTTCATGGGCGATACGGGCAGCCTGTTCCTGGGTTTCTTGCTGGCGGCGGTCGGGATCAAGTTACGCTTCCCTTCCAACAGCAATACCATCACCTGGATGATTCCCGTCCTGGTCATGGCGTTGCCCATTTTTGACACCACCCTCGTCTTCGTCAGCCGTCTGCGCCGCGGGAAGAACCCCTTGACGACCCCTGGCAAAGATCACCTCAGCCACCGGTTGGCCCTGCTGACCGGCAGCCGACGAGAGGCGGTCCTGCTTTGCTACCTGATCGCCGGTGCAGCAGGGCTTACGTCCGTTTTCATCACCCAGGCCACCCCGGCCGAAGCCCTGATCGTAGGGAGTGCCGTCGTTCTGGTGGCGCTGTTCGGCCTGTGGTGGCTCGAGTTTCGCAATGGCGGGGTTCGCGAGCGCGATACCGCCGCCCCATTGGCAAGGAGTAATTCCACAAATTGAAAACCCACAAGACATACCCGACTTCTTCTCCGGCGGGGTCGCCCATGCGACGTCGCGCCCCCATCTTCCTGTCCTCCCGCCTCCTGGTGGCCCTGGCCCTGATGGGCGCCCTGCTCCTGGCTGGCTGTGGACGCAACCAGGAGGAGACCGCGCCGCCGGCAACGCCGGCCCCCGCGGCCGCTGAGACGCCTGCCCCCGACCAGCCGACTCCCACCCCGACAGGGGCGCCGGCGGAGGCTCCGGCCGCGGCCACGCCCCAGGCCCAAGCGCCGGCCGCCGAGAAGGTCCCCCCGCCCGAAGGGCTGGAGCGGGGCCCCGTCAGCGAGATCCCCCCGGTCGAGCGGGTGGACATGTACGACGCACCGCCGCCTATGGAGATCGACCCGGACAAGTACTACTACGCCACCTTTGTCACCGACCGGGGCAACATCAAGGTGCAGCTCTTCGCCAAACGGGCTCCCAACACGGTCAACAATTTCGTCTTCCTGGCCCGCCAGGGCTTCTATGACAACACCATCTTTCACCGGGTGTTGGACGGCTTCATGGCCCAGGGCGGCGATCCCACCGGCACCGGCACCGGCGGTCCCGGCTACGAGTTCGCCGACGAGTTTTACCCCGGCCTGAACTTCGACCGCCCCGGCCTGCTGGCCATGGCCAACCGGGGCCCCAACACCAACGGCAGCCAGTTCTTCATCACCTTCGCCCCCACCGAGTGGCTCAACGGCCAGCACACCATCTTCGGCGAGGTGATTGAGGGCGCCGACGTGCTGGATAAGCTCACCCGCCGCGACCCCATCCAGCAGGCGGACATCCAGGGGGATACCCTGTACACGGTGATCATCGAGGAGAGCGAGAGCAGCATCCTGCCCACGCCCACCCCGTCGCCGCCGACGCCCACGCCGACGCCGACGCCGACGCCCTTCGCGCCCACCAGCCTGGAGGGTGAGCGCCCCCTGGCCCAGCTGGATCCGGCCGAACGGGCCAACTACTTCAACATTCCGCCCGAGATGGTCATCGACCCGGCCCAACGCTACGGCGCCGTGATCCGCACCACCAAGGGGGACCTGACGGTGGAGCTCTACGCGGACAAAGCGCCGGTGGCCGTCAACAACTTCGTGGTCCTGGTGAATCTGGGCTTCTACGACCAGACCCCCATCACCCTGGTCCGGCCGGATGATTCCATCATCATTGGGGTGCCGGATAACAATCCGCTCAACGATGCCGGGTATAAATTGGCTGCAGAAGTGGGCACCGACATCGAAGCTGGCATCGGCGCGTTGACGTATATTCCGTATGAACGCCTGGCCGATGGCACGATTATGAGCAGCAGCAGCCAGTTGCTCATCGCCCTGATCGATCCACCGGCCGAGGCCAACAACACGTTCAGCTTCTTCGGCCAGGTGACGGATGGGCTGGAACTGCTCAACGAACTCACCACCGAAGACGTGATCGAGTCCATCACCATCACCACGTCGGACGCAGCGGCCGAGTGATGGGGAGGTAATCCTTTCGCTGCCCATCAGCGTTTGCCCTGCCTGGCTCCCAGGCTTCTTGCCGGAGTCTGGGAGCCAGGTGGGGCCCATCTGGAAGGAGCCCCTGCATGTCCCAGGAAAGTTCCAACGCACAACCGCTGGCAGGTGCGGCTGCCTTCGACATCAACCGGCTCTTCTCCCAGCGGGCCCGCCGCTGGCTGGGCACGGCGGCCATCCTGGCCATCGTGGTGGTCAGCTTTTGGCTGGCTTTCAATCCCCAGTGGGTAGAACGCTTCGGCCGCTGGGGCTACGTGGGGGCTTTCTTTATCAGCATGATCGCCAGCGCCACCATCATTCTGCCCGCGCCGGGTATCGCCGTCATCATCGCCATGGGCACGGCCCTGGATCCGGTCTTGCTGGGCATCGTGGCCGGGTTGGGGAGCGCAGTGGGCGAGCTCAGCGGCTACCTGGCCGGCGCCAGCGGCCGCGCCTTTATCCCCGAGGAGCAACGGGTCTATTTCAACCGCCTGCACGGCCTGACCGACCGCTACGGCGCCGTGTTGCTGGCGGCCCTGGCCGCCGTACCCTTTCCCCTCTTCGACCTGGCGGGCGTCTGCGCCGGCATGTTGCGCATGAACATCCTGGTCTTTCTGGCGGCTGTGGCCGTCGGCAAGAGCATCAAATACATCATCCTGATCCTGGTGGGCACCGCCCCGCTTCACATGCTGCACCAACTCTTCCCATAGCCCGGCTGCTGCCCCATTCCAGATTTGCCGGAACAATCGGCCGGGCATGACCGTCTCCTGAGTGAATCCCGACCCCGGCTCGCCGGCGCAGGGACGGGCCTTGTGCCACGCCATCCTGCAGGGGTGCCTTGCGCCATTGTGCAGCTGGGCTGGACGGGCTGCGTCGTCGTCACCGCCTGCGAATCCATGGAGAACTGTTCATGCGCCCCTACCCTGGCCACCGTCAATCGCTCCTGATAGCCCTTCTGCTCATCGTCTCGCTCCTGGCCGGCCCCCTGGGGCCTTCCCAGAGCAGCGCACTTGTGGAGAGCCGGATGATCGGACAACTCGACGTCGATGGACCTGTGGCCTATGGGCCCGAAGGGGACAGCAGCGCCCCGGTTGGCCTGGAGATCACCCTGGGCGAAGGGGCCGCGCAGCCGCCGACCGTGGAGGTGATCCCGCCGGCCCCGGCAGAGCCCCTTCCCCCCGAAGCCATCCAGCCCATCCTGGATCGGCTTCCGCCCCTCACCGCGACGGCCGCCGTGACCGTGCCCTTCCGGCTGCCCGTCCAGTCTCTGCCCGCTCCTCGCACCGGCGCCACGGTGACGACCACCTTCCCGGCCACCGAAACGGTGGCCCCACCAGAGCCCATTCCCACTGGCCCCCTGGAGGTGCTTCGCTACGCACCGGAAGGGGAGATCCAGGTGGCGCCCTTCCTCAACGTCACCTTCAACCAGCCCATGGTTCCCCTGGCCACCCTGGAGGAGCTTTCCGCGGCCGATGTCCCGGTCCGTCTGACGCCCGCCATCCCCGGCGTCTGGAAATGGATCGGCACCCGCACCCTGACCTTTGAATACCGGGACCCGGAACAGGGGGAGGGGATGGTTCGCTTCCCCATGGCCACCGAGTACCAGGTGGAGGTGCCGGCGGGTACCCGCTCGGCCACCGGCGGCGTGCTGGAAGAAGCGGTCACCTGGACCTTCCGCACACCGCCGCCCCGGCTGCGCTTCACCCACCCCGGCTACGGCCCCCAGCCGCGCCACCCGGTGATCTTCATCTCCTTTGACCAGCGCATCGAACCCGCCGCGGTGCTGGAGACCATCCGGGTTACGGCCGGCGGCCAGGTCTACCCGGTGCACCTGGCCACCCAGGAGGAGCTTCAGGCCGATCCGGCGGTGCAGCGCCTGGCTGAGCGCAGCGGCGAGGGCCGCTGGCTGGCCTTCCGCAGCGATGAACCCTTCCCAGCCAACACCACCGTGGTAGTCAACATCGGCCCGGGCACGCCCTCGGCAGAGGGCCCCCTGGTGACCCAGCAGGTTCAGTCCTTCAGCTTCCAAACCTATGCGCCCCTGCGCATCGACGGGCACTTCTGCGCCTACGGCGGCGACGAGTGTCCGCCCCTGACGCCCCTCCACATCCGCTTCAACAATCCCCTGGATGTGGAGCGCTTCGACCCGGCCTGGATTTCGGTGACGCCGGAGATCCCGGACCTGGCGGTGGAGGCCCACGGCAACACCATCAGCCTGCGCGGGTTGACCCAGGGGCGCACCACCTATCAGGTCACCGTGGCCGGCCAACTGTTGGATATCTTCGGCCAGAGCCTGGGCCAGGATCAGACGGTCACCTTCAAGACCGGCTCGGCCCCTCGCTTCCTGACCGGGCCCTCAGAACCCTTTGTCACCCTGGATCCCACCACCAGCCGGCCAGTTTTCACCATTTATTCGGTCAACTACGAGCGCCTGCGGGCCCGGGTCTACGCCGTCCAGCCGGAGGACTGGCCAGCCTACCTCAAGTATCTGAGCGAGTACTACCGCACCGACTCGCCGCCTGAGCCGCCAGGGCGCCAGGTTATGTCCAGCGTCTTCACCATCCACGGCGAGCCCGACCAGCTCATCGCCACCGACATCGACCTGCGGGAAGCCCTGGGCAACGAAACGGGCCACCTGATCGTCATCGTGGACTTCCCGCCCAACCCCCTCCTGGGGCGCCAGACCGACCGCAGCATCGTCCAGGCGTGGGTCCAGGTCACCCAGATCGGCCTGGATGCCTTCGTCAACCACAGCACCATGGTGGCCTGGGCCACCGCCCTGCGGGACGGCTCGCCCCTGGCCGACGTGCAGCTCACCCTGCTGGATGCCGGCACCCAGGCGGTGACGGGAGAGGATGGGGTGGCAACCCTGCCCCTGTCCAGCACCCCCGCGCCCGCCCTGATCGCTCGACGGGGGGATGATTCCGCCATCCTGCCCCAGAACCTCTACTACTGGTCCGGTGACGGCTGGCGCCAGCAGCCCCTGCGGGACGAATTGCGCTGGTACGTCTTCGACGACCGCCAGATGTATCGACCCGGCGAGGAGGTGCACGTCAAAGGCTGGGTGCGCCGCATTGAGGCCGGCCAACAGGGCGACGTCACCCTGCCCACCGGCCTGACGGGCATCCGCTATTACGTCTACGACCCCCGGGGCAACGACCTGACCGATGGCATCGCCGATGTCAACGACCTGGGCGGTTTCGACCTCGTCCTCACCCTGCCGGCCAACGCCAACCTGGGCTATGCCACCATCCGCTTCGAGGCCATGGGCAGCCCCGGGGTGGACGGCAACCAGTTCAGCCACACCTTCCAGATCCAGGAATTCCGCCGCCCCGAGTTCTCCGTCTCGGCCCGCACGGAAGGCAAGGGACCCTTCTTCGTGGGCGGCGAGGCGGAAGTGGCCGTCTCCGCCCAGTACTTCGCCGGCGGTCCCCTGCCCAACGCAGAGACCACCTGGCGGGTGACCGCCTCTCCCGGCACCTACGCGCCGCCCAACTGGCCCGACTTTACCTTCGGCAAGTGGACGCCCTGGTGGTCCTACGGTGGGCCCGACGGCGGGGCCTCCGCCACCCAGACCTACACCGGCCGGACCGACGCCACCGGTACCCACTACCTGCGCATGAGCTTTGAAAAGGCCCTGGAACCCCGGCCCTACAGCGTGTTGGCCGAAGCTGCGGTGATGGACGTCAACCGCCAGACGTGGGCCGCCACCACCAGCCTCCTGGTCCACCCGGCTGATCTCTACGTGGGCATTCGCAGCGAGCGCACCTTCGTGGAGCAGGGCGAGCCCCTGGAAATCCAGGCCATCGTCACCGACCTGGACGGCGTGCCCGTGCCGGATCGGCCCATTCACCTGCGCGCGGCCCGGCTGGCGTGGAAGGTGGTCAAGGGCGACTGGCGCGAGGAAGAGGTGGACGTTCAGGAATGTACCGTGGCCTCCGGCCAGGAGCCGGTGAGCTGCACCTTTGAGACCAGCCAGGGCGGCACCTACCGCATCACCGCCACCGTCCAGGATGACCAGGGCCGGATCAACCAGAGCGAGTTCACCCGCTGGGTGAGCGGCGGCACCCGGCCGCCGGCCCGCCGGGTGGAGCAGGAAACGGTCACCCTCATCCCGGACAAAGAAAGCTATCAACCGGGGGATGTGGCCCAGGTGCTGGTGCAGGCGCCCTTTGCACCGGCCGAGGGGCTGCTCACCGTCACCCGGGACGGCATCCTCTATACCGAACGCTTTTCCATGACGGAGAGCACCTACACCCTGCAGGTGCCCATCCAGGAAGCCTACCTGCCCAACGTCTACGTGAACGTGGAGTTGGTGGGCTCGGCCCCCCGCACGGACGACGCGGGCAACGTGGTGGCGGAGTTACCGCCCCGGCCAGCCTACGCCAGCGGCACCCTCAACCTGCCCATTCCACCCGTCAGTCGTCAGCTTTCCCTGACGGTCACACCCCAGGAGACGGAACTGGCGCCCGGTGAAGAGACGACCCTGGCGCTGACGGTCCAGGATGCGGCCGGAGAGCCGGTGGCAGACGCCGAGCTGGCCGTGGTGGTGGTGGATGAGGCGGTGCTGGCGCTGACCAATTACCAGCTTGCCGATCCCGTGGAGCGCTTCTATGCCCAGCGGGGCTCGGGCCTCTACAGCTACTACGGCCGGGCCAATATCGTCCTGGCCGACCCGGCTGCCCTGGCGGCAGAGGTGGCTGCCGGCGCCCAGCAGGCCGTGCTGGAGCGCGCGGCCATGCCCATGACCGCCATGCCGGCGCCCTCTGCTCCTACGGCCGTAGCCGAGGAAGCCGCGGCCATGGACATGGCCGGTGAGGCACCTGGCGAAGCGCCCACCCCCATCCAGATCCGCACCGATTTCAACCCCCTGGCTACCTTCGTGCCTGCCGTCCGCACGGACGAGCAGGGCCAGGCCACCATCCCGGTGCGTCTGCCGGATAACCTGACCCGCTACCGGGTGATGGTGGTGGCCGTGGCCCAGGGGCGCTACTTCGGCACCGGGGAGGCCAACCTCACCGCCCGGCTGCCGCTGATGGTGCGGCCGTCGGCCCCCCGTTTCCTCAACTTCGGCGATCACTTCCAGCTGCCGGTGGTGGTGCAGAACCAGACCGATGCACCCATGACCGTGGACGTGGTGGTGCGGGCCCTCAACCTGGCGCTGCCCGAAGGGGCCGGCCGCCGGGTGGAGATCCCTGCCAACGATCGCCGGGAGGTTCGCTTCCCCGCTGCCACCCTGAGCGCCGGCACCGTCCAGGCCCAGATCGCCGCGGTCTCCGGCCCCCTGGCCGACGCGGCCACCGTGGAACTGCCGGTCTACACCCCGGCCACCACCGAGGCTTTCGCCACCTATGGCGTGCTGGACGAGGGTGTGGTGGTCCAACCTGTGGCCACACCCCAGGATGTCTTCCCCCAGTTCGGCGGCCTGGAAGTGAGCACATCCTCCACCGCGCTCCAGTCCCTGACCGATGCCCTGCTCTACCTGACCAGCTATCCGTTTGAGTGTTCCGAACAACTGGCCTCCCGCATCCTGGGCGTGGCCGCGCTGCGGGACGTGCTTACGGCCTTCAAGGCCGAGGGCCTGCCCACCCCCGAGGAGATAGAGGCAGCCGTGAAGCGGGACATCGCCCGCCTCCAGCAGCTCCAAAACCCGGACGGCGGCTTCCCCATCTGGACCAAGGGGCAGGAGTCGGTGCCTTTCTACAGCATCCACGTGACCCATGCCCTCCAGCGGGCCAGGCTCAAGGGCTATGAAGTTCCGGAGGAGATGTTACAGCGGGCGCTGGATCACCTGCGCCGCATCGAGGACTTCTACCCGTCTTGGTACAGCCCGGATGTCCGGCGCACCCTCAGCGCGTACGCGCTCTACGTGCGCATGCTCATGGGGGACGTGGACACGGCCAAAGCCCGGCAGCTGCTCAACGAGGTGCCCCTGGAGAACCAGTCCCTGGAAGCCATCGCCTGGCTCTGGCAGGTCCTGAGCGACGATGCTGCCTCTACCCAGGAGCTGGCCGCCATCCGACGCTTCGTGGCCAACCGGGCTGTGGAGACGCCGTCTGCGGCGAACTTCACCACTTCCTACGGGGACGACGGCTACCTGCTCCTCCACTCCAACCGCCGCACCGACGCCCTGATCCTGGATGCCCTCATTCAGGATCAGCCGGATAGCGACCTGATTCCGAAGGTGGTGAACGGCCTCCTGGCCCACCGCACCCGAGGGCGCTGGGGGAACACCCAGGAGAATGTCTTCGTCCTGCTGGCGCTGGACCGCTACTTCAACACCTACGAGTCGGTCACACCGGACTTCGTGGCCCGCATCTGGCTGGGCGACACCTACGTGGCCGCCCATGAATTCCGGGGACGCACCACCGAGACCCAGGAGACCACCATTCCCATGGACTATCTGGTGGATCCTGCCCGGGGCGAGGGGCCCCACGACCTGATCATCGGCAAGGAAGGAGCGGGGCGACTCTATTACCGCCTGGGGCTGCGCTATGCCCCCACCGATCTGGACCTGGAGCCGCTGGAGATGGGCTTTGTGGTGCAGCGGCGCTACGAGGCGGTGGACGATCCAACGGATGTCACCCGGGATGAGGATGGGGTATGGCACATCAAGGCCGGGGCCCGGGTGCGGGTGCGCATCGATCTGGTGGCCAGCAACCGGCGTTACCACGTGGCCCTGGTGGATCCCCTGCCCGCCGGCCTGGAGATCCTCAACCCGGCGCTGGCCGTGTCGGAGAGCATTCCGGCGGATCCCAACGACCGGTCCAGCTATGGTTGGTGGTGGGGTGGCGCCTGGTACGAGCACCAGAACATGCGGGATGATCGGGCTGAGGCGTTTACCACGTTGCTGTGGGAAGGGGTGTACAACTACACGTACGTAGCCCGGGCCGCCACGCCAGGGGAGTTCATTGTACCCCCGGCCCGGGCGGAAGAGATGTACTCACCGGAGGTCTTCGGCCGCAGCGGCAGCGACCGGGTGATCGTGGAGTAGGAAATAATTGGGGATGGGCAGGGCATTGCCCTGCCCATCCCCAATTATGTGTTACGCAAACAGGGGCGTCATGTGCTGCCGGTTGACCACGGCCGCGATCTCTTCGTCGCTGGGCCGACGCTCAAAGCGGCTGGCGGCATCCAACACCTTGGGCAGGAGGTGGATGTCGCCCACGGTGTTCAGGAAGAGACCCGGCCGGCCGATGACCCAGTGCACGGCCACGTCGATGTCCGCCTGATCTTCCAGGGGCTGGTACCAGGTGCTGCGGGTGCGCTCGTGGGTAGCCCACGGCCCCCGGGTGATGGATTTGATGGTCTGCACCGCCACGTTGCGCTCCTGGCAGAGGGCAAAGAGCCGCTCGAAGTCCTGGGCGTAGCGCGTGTTCTGCATCATGGGGTAGTTGTAGGGCAACAGCACCGAGTCGAAGTCAAAGTGCTCCAGGCTGCGGCGATGCATGGCCGGGGCATGCAGGCCGTGACCGGTGACGCCGATGAAGCGGACCAGCCCCTGCTCCCGGGCCTCTACCAGGGCTTCCAGCGCGCCGCCAGGCCCCATGGCCACATCCCAATCGTCCGGGTGGACCAGGTTGTGAAGCTGGATCAGATCCACCGAGTCTACCTGAAGCCGCTCCAGGGAGCGGTGGAACTCCTCCTTGGCCTTCTGATAGGTGCGTTCCCCGGTCTTGGTGGCCAGGAAGAAGGTCTTGCGGTGCTCCTTCATCCATGGCCCGATGCGCAACTCGGCGTCGCCGTAGCTGGCAGCTGTGTCAATGTGGTTGACGCCATACTCCAGCAGCACCTCCAGGGTGCGGTCAGCCTCTTCCTGGGTGACCCGGCTCAGGGCCGCTGCCCCGAAGATGGTCACCGTGCTCATGTGGCCGGTCCGGCCGAATGCTTGTTTGCGAATCATGGTCCATGTGCTCCTTCTTGTCTTGTGCTGCTAAATTTTGCGTTTCGGGAACTCGTGTTTCCCAATAGGCCTGTCCCGCGGCCAGCGCGGCCTCGTAGACCAGGCGCACCGGCACGCGATGGGCTTCCGCGACATCCACACACGCGTCGTACTCCGGTTTCACCCCCCACACTTCGCCGCCCACCCGCTTGACCTTGACCGGAACAGGGCCGAAGCGGGTCTCGACCATCTCCAGATGCCGTTGGGCCTCGTGGCGGCGTACCCCGTAGACTCGCACGCCCAGGGTGGTGCTTTCCCGCAGCAGCAGGGTGGACAGGGCCTTTTCCTGTTCGGCCCGGGCCAACACGCTGAGCAGGACGCCCGGTCGGCCTTTCTTCATCTGGATGGGCGTGGTCCAGACGTCCAGCGCACCGTGGGCGAAGAGTTGACGGCTGACCGCGGCGTAGAGCTCCGGGTTCATGTCGTCGATGTTGGTCTCCAGCACCACCAGGGGCGTGCCCTGGCTCTCTGACCGGATCTCCTCGCCCAGCCACAGGCGGGCCAGGTTGGGCCAGTCGAACTCCTTGCGCCCCGCGCCCAGGCCGATGCGCTGCACGGCCATGGGGGGCTGTCCGAAGGTGGCCAGCTCCGCCAACAGCGCCGCGCCGGTGGGGGTGACCAGTTCGCCGGGGCCAGGTGCAGGCCGGGTGGGCGCCTGGACTGCGGCCAGCAGCTCCAGGGTGGCCGGTGCCGGCAGGGGGATGGGGCCGTGGGCGCTTCGGGTCCACCCTTCACCCAGGGGCACAGAGCCGGCGTAGAGCCGGCGGATGCCCAGGGCATGGAGCCCGGCGCAGACCCCCACGATGTCGATGATGGCGTCCAGGGCGCCCACCTCGTGGAAGTGGATCTCCTCCACCGACACGCCGTGGACGGCCGCCTCTGCGTGGGCCAGCCGGGTGAAGACCCGGATGGCGGCCTCGCGGACGGCAGTGGGCAAGTCGGCTGCCTGGATGATCTGGCGGATGTCGGCCAGGTGCCGATGGACATGTCCCTCGGCCGCCTCCACCGTCACCAGGGTGGCCCGCAATGGCCCCCGCATCACCGGCTCCGCCCGAATTGCCCAGCCGGGACCGTTTGGCGTCGGCGGCAGGTGCAGCCGGTGGATGGTCGCCTGGAGCTCTGCCAGGGGCCAGCCTGCATCCACCAGGCAGCCCAGGAACATATCGCCGGAGATGCCCGACGGCAGGTCCAGGTATCCGATCATACGGCCAGCAGCTCCGCCAGGGGGACCACCGCGCTGGCGGCTGCCCCATTTTGGGAGCCAGGAGCTCCCTGGCCGCGGAAGCCGGCCAGATCCAGGGTGACGAAGCGGTAGCCGGCGGCCTGAACGCCTGCCACGATGGCCTCCCGGTGCTCCAGCGCCCGGAGGAAGTCCGCCACCGGCAGCTCGATGCGGGCGATCTCGCCGTGATGGCGAACCCGGAACTGGCGGAAGCCCAGTTCGACCAACACATCCTCTGCCGTTTCGATCTGCCGCAGCAACTCGGGGGTGATGGGCGTGCCATGGGGCACCCTGGACGAGAGGCAGGCCATGGCCGGCTTGTCCCAGACGGGGAGGCCTAGATGACGGGCGATGGCCCGTACTTCGTCCTTGGTGATGCCCAGCTCGGCCAGGGGCGAGCGCACCTGACGTTCCCGGGCGGCAGCAATGCCGGGCCGATAGTCCCCCAGGTCGCTGGCATTGGTGCCGTCCACCACCGCGTGCCAGCCTTCCTGGGCGGCGATGGCCTTCAGCCGGTCGTGGAGCTCGGACTTACAGAAGTAGCAACGATTGTTGGGGTTGGCCGCGTAGTTGGGATCCAGATATTCTTCCGTGTTGATGGTGCGGTAGGGGACGCCCAGCTCCTCGGCCAATTTGATCGCGTCCCGCATCTCCCGGGTGGGGTAACTGGGGGAAATGCCGATGCAGGCCAGGGCGCGCTCGCCCAGCTCCTGGTGGGCCACGGCCATGACCAGGGCACTGTCCACCCCGCCGGAGTAGGCCACCAGTACCGAGCCCAGTTCCCGCAGGGTTTCCCGTAGCCGGGCCAGTTTCTGGGCCACTTCGGGCGTCAGCTCCGCTACCTGTTCGCTGGCATGTTTGGGTTCCATGGTTCTCATCTCAGTTCGTTGAACGAAAGGGGATCCACAGATTTCCCAGAGGAACACAGATTTTCTTCGCCTCTATCTGTGCAATCTGTGTTATCTGTGGACCCAATTCTTGTCGAGTTTACGGGCTGCCCAGGGCCGGCTGGGCCGACCGGGCACGTTCCTGGGCGTCGACGATGCGCTGGTTGATCAGGGCGGCCAGGTGGCCGGCGCCGAAGCCGTTGTCGATGTTGACCACCGCCACGCCCGAGGCGCAGCTGTTGAGCATGGCCAGCAGCGCGGCCAGCCCGCCGAAGCTGGCGCCGTAGCCCACCGAGGTGGGCACGGCAATTACAGGGGCATCGGTCAGGCCGCCCACCACGCTGGCCAGAGCGCCCTCCATGCCCGCCGCCACTACCACCACGTTGGCCGTCTGCACCGTCTGCACGTGGGGCAGGAGCCGGTGGAGCCCGGCCACACCCACGTCTACGATGCGTTGGGGGCGATGGCCCATGAGCTCCAGGGTCAGGATGGCTTCCTCCAGGACCGGCAGGTCGCTGGTGCCGGCGGCCACGGCCACCACGCCGGGGTGGCGGGGCTGATCCGGCTCCCGGTCCAGCCAGAGGCAGCGGGCCAGCTCGTGGTATTGGAGATCCGGCACCAGGCGCCGGGCGGCGGCGTACTGTTCGGGCGTGGCCCGGGTGCCCAGCAGCCGGGGGCCCCGATCCGCCAGGCGGGCAGCGATCCCGGCCACCTGTTCCGGGGTCTTTCCGGCGCAGAAGATGACCTCTGGAAAGCCCCAGCGCAGGTGGCGGTGGTGGTCCAGGGTGGCATAGTCGAGACTCTCGAAGGGGAGGGCCCGCAACGCCTGGAGCGCGGCGTCCACATCCCGTTCTCCACTGGCCACCTGTTGGAGCAGGTGGCGCAAGGCCTGTTGATCCATAGTTACTTCACGCTTCATGCTGGCCGCCCCTACCAGCGGAACTGGTGGGGGCCGAAGTCTGCTTCGTAGAAGGGGGAGACCATGCGGCCGGGGGGCACCAGCCGGTCGATGGCCGCCCGATCCTCGTCGGTGATGGTGACCTCCAGGGCGCCCAGGTTGTCCTCCAATTGCTCCATGGTGCGGGGGCCGATGATGGGGCTGGTGATGCCGGGCTGATGCATGCACCAGGCCAGGGCCAGCTGGGCCAGGGTGCAGCCTTTGGCCTGGGCCAGGGGCTGGAGCCCTTCCACCACGTCGTAGAGTTCATCGGTCTTGCGTCGGGCCAGGCGGGGGTTGTCTTCCACGTTGGCATAGCGGGCCCCCTCAGGCGACGGATTTTCCCGGGTGTATTTGCCCGTGAGGAGGCCGCCGGCCAGGGGACTCCACGGGATGATGCCGATGCCGTAGGTCTGGGCCATGGGGATCAGCTCCCGCTCGATGCGCCGGTCCAGGATGTGGTAGGGGGGCTGCTCGGTGACAAAGCGGTTGAGCCCCAGCTCCTTGGAGACCCACAGGGCTTCCATGACCTGCCAGGCGGCAAAGGTGCTGGTGCCGATGTAACGGACCTTGCCGGCGCGGATCAGGTCGTCCAGGGCGCGCAGGGTCTCGTCGATGGGGGTATCGGAGCGGGGCCGGTGGATCTGGTAGAGGTCGATGTAGTCGGTCTGCAGGCGGCGCAGGCTGGCCTCGCACTGTTCGATGATGTGGCGGCGACTGCTGCCGGCCGCGTTGGGGTCATCGTCGTCCATGCGGCCGTGGACCTTGGTAGCCAGGATCACCCGGTGGCGCTTGCCATTGCGCTTCAGGGCTTCGCCCACCACCTCTTCGCTGCGGCCCCGGCTGTAGACGTTGGCCGTGTCCAGGAAGTTGATACCGGCGTCCAACGCCCGGTCGATGATGGCATAGGAATCTTCGGGGGAAGTGCGGCCGCCGAACATCATGCACCCCAGGCAGAGGGGGCTGACTTTGACGGCTGTGCGACCTAAAGAGCGGTATTCCATTTTGGATTCTCCTTGCAACTTGCCGAATCCAGCGATCCAAGTCGGTATGGATGGGCAGTCGGTTGGGTAAAGAGCTGAGGGCGGAACGCGGCCTGAGCTCGGGGAAGCGGCCAGGGGAGCCGGATGCCCCGGCCCACGGTGCGTTCATTAGTTCACTACAATAATTATATCACACGGCCCATTGGGGCGGAATCGCAGCGGGGAATGCGAGGAAATTGGGGAGAGGCCGGACGCCCCATGCAGCGCCCGACCTCTGTTTGTCGTGTTCCTGTGTTTGCCGTGTTCCTGGGCAGGTGGAGAAAATGGCCGGCGGTCCGGGGTGAATTTGTCAGGCCGGCACGGGGGTGCTATCGACGGCGCGCTCCGGCGTGGTCTGGTTTTCGGTGCCGGCGATGAAGGCTTCCACCTTGCGACGGGCCACCTCGTCGGTGTACTGCTCGGGCGGGCTCTTCTTGAAGTAGCTGCTGGGGCCATAGAGCGCGCCGGCCAGCCCCCGGTCCAGGCCCAGTTTGGCGCAACGAACCGCGTCGATGACCACGCCGGCGCTGTTGGGGCTGTCCCACACCTCCAGCTTCAGCTCCAGGTTCAACGGTACATCGCCGAAGGTGGTGCCCTCGATGCGGATGTAGCACCACTTGCGGTCTTCCAGCCAGGGGACATAGTCGCTGGGACCCACGTGGACGTTCTTCTCCCGCTCCCGGAGTTCCCGCTCAATCTGGCTGGTGACGGCTTCGGTCTTGCTGATCTTCTTGCTCTCCAGCCGCTCCCGCTCCAGCATGTTCAGGAAATCGGTGTTGCCGCCGAAGTTGAGCTGGTAGGTGCGGTCGATGCGCACGCCCCGGTCTTCGAAGAGGCGGCTCAGGATGCGGTGGGTGATGGTGGCGCCCACCTGGCTTTTGATGTCGTCGCCGATGATGGGCACGCCGGCCTCCTCGAAGCGGCGGCGCCACGTGGCATCCCGGGCGATGAAGACGGGGATGCAGTTGACAAAGGCGCAGCCCGCGGCCAGCACCTGCTCCACGTAGAAGTGGGTGGCCTCTTCGCTGCCCACGGGCAGGTAGTTGACCACCACATCGGTCCGGGTCTCCCGCAGCACCCGGGCCACGTCCACCGGCGCCTCCTCTGATTCCTGGACTACGGCCCGCAGGTACTTGCCCAGGCCGTCCAGGGTGGGGCCCCGCAGCACCGGCACGCCCAGGTGGGGCACTTCGGCGAAGCGATGGGTGTTGTTCTTCCCCGCGAAGATGGCCTGGCTCAGATCTTGGCCCACTTTGGCTGCGTCCACGTCAAAGGCCGCGCTAAACTCGATGTCGCGGATGTGGTAGCCACCCAGCTCCACGTGCATCAAGCCGGGGATCTGGGCCGTGGGGTCTGCATCCCGGTAGTAGTGGACGCCCTGCACCAGGCTGCTGGCGCAGTTGCCCACGCCGATGATGGCCACTCGGATCTTCTTGCTCATCCCTTCATCCTTTCTGGTTGGTCTTTGAAGCAGCTTACCTACAGCACCGGTTCGCCGGTGGAGGCCCGCACCACCAGCTGGCTTTCCAGCACCACGTCGGCCGGCTCCTCCCCCTGGATGGCGGCCAGGGCCACGGCCACCGCCTGCTGTCCCAGCTCCACCGTCCGCTGGTCCACGGTGGTGAGCTGGGGACGCACCAGGGTGCCCACGGGGAGGTTGTCGATGCCCACGATGCTCAGCTCCTGGGGCACGGCCAGGCCGGCATCCAGCGCGGCCGCCAGCACCCCCAGCGCGGTCAGGTCGTTGTAACAGACCACGCCGGTGGCGCCCAGGTCCATCAGCCAGGGGAAGGCCCGGCGGCCGTCGTCGGCCTCACCGGCGCCGGGCAGCAGCAGGCGGTGGTCCGGGGCCAGGCCGGCCTGGGCCAGCGCGGCCAGGTAGCCGGCCCGGCGTTGGGCGCTGCTGTGGCCCGCGGGCGGCCCGCCGATGAAGGCGATGCGATGGTGGCCCAGCTCCAGGAGGTGTTGGGTGGCCAGCCAGGACCCCTGCGCGGTGTCGGTGCGCACCGAATAGTTGTGGCCGTCGATGCGGGGCGAGTTGATGGTGACCAGGGGCTGCTCCAGGTTGGGGAGGAGGGAGGCGTAAAGCTCCCCGGCCCGGCTGCTCACCACCAGCAGCGCGTCCACCTGGCGCTGCCGCAGGGTGTCGATGGCCCGGAGCTCCTGCTCGGCGGAGCCGTTGGAGGTGGCCAGGAGGACCGTGTAGCCGGCAGCGGCCGCGGCCTGTTCGATGCCGGCGGTGACCTGGCTCACGTAGGGGTCGGCCACGGTGGTGGCCACCACGCCCAGGGTGTGGGTGCGGCGCAGGACCAGGCTGCGGGCCACCTGGGAGGGCACATAGCCCAGCTCTCGTGCCAACGTTTGCACCAGCGCGCGGGTCTCGGCGCTGATGCGGGGGTCATCCCGCAGGGCGCGGCTGACGGTAGAGGGGCTGACCTGGGCTTTTTCGGCGATGGTGCGGATGGAGACGGTCATGGTTGTCGGTGAAAATCGGTTCTGATGGGGGTTCTGATACCAGTTCGTGCAAACGTTTGCATGAATGGGCCCATTTTCACCGATTTCGGCTTTCCTGTCAAGTTCGAGATCGCCGGGTTGCTGGATCGATAGGGACAACGGGCGGGCACCGCGGCCCGCCCCTACGAAAACGGGGGCCTCGTCGTAGGCGCAGCTCGTAGCTGCGCAGATGCCGCCCTCCCTTCACCGGCCTGGATCTGGCGAAACCGTGCGGCCGGAGACCGCACCTACGGCAAAGGCCGTCACCCGCGCAGATTGGGTACAACGGGGACGTAGGGCGGGTCTCTGGCCCGCCGTGGGTGGCCGGATCTGCGGGGTTCTGGCGACAGCGGGCGGGCACGGCGGCCCGCCCCTGCGACTGCATCCCGATTGTCCGCTATAAAAACTGGACCTATGATGCTTCTTGAGGGGATATCTCCCTCAGGGGATGAGGACAGCCTGTTCCACGGTGCGTTGCCGGCCATCTTCTCCGTGGACCGTCGCGACCAGCCGATGGAGCCCTGGCCGGATGGCGCTCCCGTCGGGCCAGCGGCCGCCTGCCAGGGACCAGACGTTGCACCGGCTGTCCCCGCCGAAGGCGCAGAAGGCGGCCGTGCGTTCCACCCGGCGGTGGCGCAGTGCCCCGTCGGGGCCGAAGATGGTCAGCTCCACCCCCTCGATCCCACTGCCGTCCACCAATCCCCGGGCCGGGTCCAAGGCCTCCACCTGGAAGACGAGCCCACCCTGGATCACGGCCGATGGGCCCGCCTCGCCCGTTCGGGTGATGTGGGCCACCAGCGGAGGTCGCCAGAGGCTCACCGTCCACTCCTGGATCTGGAAGCGGCCGTCGGGCGTGGCGGCCATGGCCCGCAGGGTGTGCAATCCGCCGGCCATGGCCTGGCCACCAGGCCAGCGGTACCCTTGAGCAGCGAATTCCCAGGTGGGACAGGGGGCCGTACCGCCCAGGGCGCAGTAGGCGGGCTCGTCCTCTTGTTTCGTGTAGACCAGGACGCCCCGGCTGTCAAAAACC
Organism: Litorilinea aerophila; assembly: GCF_006569185.2. Classification (NCBI taxonomy): domain Bacteria; kingdom Bacillati; phylum Chloroflexota; class Caldilineae; order Caldilineales; family Caldilineaceae; genus Litorilinea; species Litorilinea aerophila. The sequence goes on from NZ_VIGC02000005.1 coordinate 171,679, forward strand.
GCCAGGGTGACCGCAGCGATGCCGTCACCGTTGTCGGGGCCTGCCTCGGGATCGTGGGCTGTCACCTCGAAGGTCAGCCCGGCCAGGGTATCGGGCGCATCCGCCGGCGGGCCGGCTGCTGCCAGTTCCAGTACCAGCCCCGACCCGGTGGCAGCGGGCGGGGGCGCGATGGCAAAGGGCTCGTGGAAGACCCGGGGCCAGCGGATCTCCGCCACCTGATACTGACCCAGAAGCCCCTCCCCAGTTGGAGCCAGGATGAGCTCGGGCGTCTTGTGGCAGGCGGCAGCGTCACAGGCCAGGAGGAGGTAGTTGCCGCTCAAGGATTCCCCCCGGGCCAGGGGCACGTGCTCCGTCAGGCGATGGCGGTGTCGGCCGCTGTCGGGCATCTGGACCGACCATTGGGCCACCGGCGCCCAGTCGTAGTCCACTCCGGTCAGGGTATCGGGGATCAGCGCAGGCACCACCCGAAACAGCGCGACCAGCACCGTGTGGTCGGGCGGGAAGTCAGCATAGGTGATCATCACCTCTCCGGCCCCATCGAACCGGGCGGCGGGTTCCGGGCTGTCTGCCGGGTGGACGTAGACGCGGGGGGCCACGCCCACGAAGAGGGGCACCTCCTGGACGTCGCTGCCCGAACGGAGGCGGAGCCGGTATTCGCCCGCGGGGCTGTCCTGGGGGAAGACGTGGCGCCAACTGTCGGGGACAGGATCGGGCTGCAGGTTGACGGTGCGGCCGGCCGCGTCGGTGAGCTGCACCTGGACGGTGGCCGGGGGGAACCAGGGCGGCAGCTCGCGCACCCGCTCGGCCGGCAGCAGGGTGATGTCGGGCAGGACCGCGATCACCGGTAGCCCCGGCCGCACGGCTTCCAGGCGCGCGTCCGGCAGGACAGCGGTCAGGGGAGGCTGCACCAGGGCGGGAGGCGCTGCCGGTTGGGCCAGCTCAGGCGCCGCCGGCTGAACCACGCCTGGCACCGGCACCAGCGTTTGGGGTCCGGCCTCACAGCGATAGACCGTGAGCGCCTCGCCGAAGTCGTCCAGGTAGAAGGTGGGCGGCGCCTCAGTGCCGCTGGGGTCGGGCACGGTCCACAGCTCCTGCTGGTTTTGGGAGAGCAGGATCCAGAAGGTGCCCTGGAATTGCTCCTGGTAAACTTTGCACAGGTTCATCAGGAAGGGGCTTTGGTTGAGGCGGTAGGTGCCGAAGGGGTTCAGCCCGCCCACCGAGGAGCCACCGGTATCGCTCGAGCCATCCTGGGCCAGGGCCCGGCCGCCGAACAGGGCCAGGCAGAGGAACACAATGGCCAGGCTGGTAAATCCCGGCAGAAATTTGCCGAGCGTATCTACCAGACGTACTGCCGCCGAATTTCTGCCGGGGTATTGACGCCAGACTGTACCAGGTGGCCGCAGCCGGTGTAACAGGAGTTGGAGCCATTTACGGTTGCTCTTCATATCGACATCCCTCCGGGAGTTGAAACGCACTCAGGATTTCCTCGCGCACTTGAGCCGGTTCGGGGAAGCGATCGCTGAACTGATCCAGGGTGGGGGCGATCTCCTGGGGCTGGCCGTTGCGACAGAGGGCCACCAGCAGATAGGGCATGATCAGCCTGGCGCCATCCAGCCCCTGGGGGGTTCCGGCTTCTACACCCAGGGCCACAGCACGGCGGTAGTGGTCGACGATCTGGGGGAGGGCAGCCGCGGCCTGCTCTGGGGGCAGGGCGTCCAGGGTGAAGAGGAGCGAGTTGGCCAGCTCGCTGTGGGCGGCCATGGCCGCGGCGACCAGGAAGGGACGGGGTGTAGCCTCAAACGCCTGGATCACGGTGGTATAGTGGTCGCGGGCCGCGTCCAGCTCCGCTGCCAGCCCCTGGCAAAGGCCCCGGGTGTAGGCGATGCGGCCCAGGCCCAGGTGGGCGGTGATCTGCACCCCATCGGCCGCGGGATCGTCCGGGGTCAACACCTCCAGGGCCTGCTGGTACCTCTCCCGGGCTTCGTCCAGTAGCTCCCACGTCCAGTCGCAGAAGTCGCCCTTCAGGCTGGGCAGGCGGGCCAGCTGGAAGAGAACAATGCCCAGCCCATTGTAGATGCGGGGGTAACGCGGGTTCATCTCGCGGCCCGTCGCGTACGCGTCTCGGGCTTTCTCCAGCAGCCCGGCCCGGGCCTCCTGGGTGGCGCCGTGGGCCTCGGCGTAGAAGAGTTGTTGCAGGTAGGAGCTGCCCAGGAAGAGGTAAAGGATCTCCTGGCCGGTGCCGTCGCCCGCCTGTCCCCACTCGCCTCGGGTCGCCTCCTGGAACATCTGGGTCGCCTGTTGATAGCCCGCTTCCGTGCCCTGTTCGAAGTAGGAGAGGCCGATGAGGAGCTGGAGCAGGGCCCGCAGGCGCCTTTCCAGCCCGGCGTTCAGGTCCCGCATGGAGGCAGTGCTTTCGGGCTGGAAGAGGAGGGGCGTGCCCAGTGCGTGTTCGCCCAGCAGCTCGTTGGCCTGGGCAATGGATGGGTCGGCCACGAAGAAGGCGGGCGCCAGCTCGAAGCGGCCATCGGCCCGGGCGCGCAGGGTCCCGTAGAGCAGGACGTGGGCGTTGTGGGCAGCGGCACGGGCGGCTTCCGCGCCCGGCGCCACCGGCTGGATGCCCTGTTCCGGCCCCCAGACGGCCGCCCGCTGGCCTGTGATCTCCCGGAAGGTCTCGGTTTCGCCCTCCAGGTAGTGGGCGATGCTGGCTGCGGAGATGGCCGGCACCTGGTTGGCCAGCAGGGGGCGGCCGGCGGGATCCAGGGCGGTGAATTCGGCCACGGCAATGTTGAACTGGCCGTCGCCCATGCGGGGCAGGGGCGACGGTGTGGGGGTGGGGGACGCGGTGGGCGTGGCGGTGGGAGATGGGGTCTGGGTGGGGGTGGCGGTGGGCGATGGGGCGTCCCGCGGCGGCAGGAGGCCCGGGAGCGCGGCCAGGGCCAGCACCAGGAGGACGAGGACCACACCCACTCCTAGCCGGCGCTTCGTCACCAGCAAGGAACGGAAGCCGGGGGGCAAGGGCCGGTAGGCAGCCGCGGCCTGGCTCAGGGCCTGGTTGCGGGGATACTCGGCCTGGGCCACGGCCAGGATCGCGTGGACGCTGCCCTGGCGTTCGGCCTCCAGGAGGATGTTGTGCCAGCGGTTGATGGCCGGGCCGTCGAAGTCGATCTGCTGGGCGTTGAGGCCGGCCTGGTCCACGACGCGGCGGGCGGCATCCTCGGTGGGATAGAGGTCGGCCAGGATGGTCTGGATTGGGTCCAGGCTGGCATGCCACGGCATGATCTCTCCCTGCAGGGGGGACGGCCGACCCCGCTTCCCCACGCCCGCCACGGGGATGACGGGGCGGCGGGCCAGCCGTCCTGCTCACGGTCGCTCGATCTTGAAGTCGAAGAACCAGAATCCGCTGTCCCCGGTGTCGGTGATGGCCAGCATGCCGGCCCGGTAGACGGCGTTGGGATCCACGGCAATGTCGCTATGCCCGCTGAATTCCTGGCCAGGTAGGGGCCAGAAGTAGTCGGTGGCCTGGAACACCCAGATCTTCTCGCAGAAGGGCTCCTGATTGCCGAAGGCGCAGTAGGGCGGGTTCCCCTCCGTGCGGCGGTACACGTCGGCCACGATGGATCCGAATTCGTCCAGTTGGGAGATGGTGATCTCTACCTTCTGGATGCCGTGGCCGTTGGGTTCGCCTGCCCGGTCGCTCACCTCCAACTGGAAGACCAGCCGATCCCGGAAGATGGGCAGAGGGGAAGCGACTGCCTCCCCGGGGATGAGGATGCGCCCGCTGAGGTTGCCGGGATCGCCGTCCTGGTTGGGCGGCTCGGTGTAGCTCACGGTGAAGGGCGTGGGGGAGGGCGGCGGCTCCGGGGTGGATGTTGGGCCCGGCGTGGCTGTGGGCGGCGGCATGGGCGTCGGCGGCGGGGTGGCCAGGGGCAGGCCGGCCAGCGCGGGGGGGCAGCGCAGGTAATCCCGGCTCACCCAGCCCCGGGGCTGGCCGGACTCGCCGGTCACCTCCAGCCAGGAGCCGTCCCCGTTGGTGGCCTGGGGATAGACGGCCAGGCCGTCGGGCAGGACGGCGATCACGTTGTAGGCGGTGCCGGGGCCACTGCGCAGGTTGAGGCCCCGGTCGGCGGCCACGGTACACGGGGTTGGCGGCGGGGCTGGGGCGGTGTGGGTGGCCACGGCCGGATCCCGGGTTGACGCCGTTGGCGTGGAGGCAGCGGCGGGTCCGGCGGCCGGCCCACCGCACCCGGCCAGGGCCAACATCCCTGCCAGCAGGGCCCCGTGGAGGGCTCCCATGGCGGTTTTCATCCTTCACCTCCTCCCAGCTCATCCAGCGTCTGTTGGACGGCACTTGCATAGAGCCTGCACAGACAGGCTGTGGTGCGCTGTAACTTCAGGCTGCCGTCGCCGTCGGGAACGGCTTCCTGTTGGATGCAGCCGGCGTAGTGGCCCAGGGCCTGGACGAAGGCCCCGCGCGCGGCATCCAGCTCTCCCTGTCGTTGGGCCATGTAGCCCTGGGCCCGGGCGACGGCGCTCAGCCCCAGGTAAACGTGGGCCAGGAAGCCGTGGCGTTGGGCCTGCTGGAAGGGCGTCAGGGTTTGCAGGTAGGCGTCCTGGGCTTTGCGGAGTTCCACCCGCGCGGCCGGAAAGTCGCCCTGGGCGGTGAAGGCTTCACCCTTCAGGCGGTAGGCGTTGCCCAGCATGGCCTGGGCCACGTACAGGATGGGAGGCCAGGGCGTGTCGGGGGCGGTGGCCAGTCTTTCGGCGTGCAGGTACGCCTGGATGGCCTGGTCGATCTGCTCCATGGCCTCTGGTTCGGTGGTGGGCAGATGGCCGGTGGGCGTCCGGGGCGTGGCCTGGCCGGTGGGTGCCACGCAGGCGGCCACCTCAGCGGGGAGGGTGGCCGCGGGGGTGAAGTAGCTCTGGGCGCGGCTGAAGTGGACATTGCCCAGGCCGATGTGGGCGTTGACGTAGCGGTCGTTGATGAGGGTGGCGGAGATGAAGGCGGTCTCGGCCAGGTCGTACTGCTTCAGATCCAGCGCGGCCCGCCCCATGAAGTAGTAGAGGGTCTCCCGGCCGTCCGCTGCCTGCCAGTCGCCCAGGGTGTGGTCTGCGTCCTGGAAGATGCGTAGGGCGTCGGCTGGCTCCTCCACGAGGGTCTTGATCAGCCCCTTGGTGAGCCAGACCAGCGCGGCCAGCCGTGCGGTAAAGGCCCGGTTGCTGTCCAGTTTTTCCACGGCCAGGTCCGGGTCTCTCCCGTAGGCGATGGGAATGGGCCGGCCCAGGGAATGGCGGCCCAGGGCTGCGTCCGGCTCATCCTGGAGCTGGGGCGAACTGTAGAAGAAGTCTAGCGCCAGTTGCGGCGAGTCGGCCGCACCGGTGACATAGCCGTAGATCACCAGGGTGGGCCGAAAGGCCTGTAGCCGTTCCAGGTCCACTTGAGGATCGACCACCACGCCGATCTCCGGATTGCTCGCTGGTTTGTTCCAGCCATCCTGCCAGATCTGCACGTTCAGTGCCAGCCCGTCCCCGCTGCCGGTCTGGGCCAGCTCCTGTTCCAGCCGGCGCGCCAGCCACAGGCTCACCCGTTCGCCCAGCTCCGACGGTTGGACCTGGCCCTGGTCATCCAGGGTGCCAAAGTCGGCCACCAGAATGTTGAAGAGGCCGCTCATGGGGATGGGGGGCGGCGTGGACGAGGGGGCGGGCGCGGGGGAAGGCGCCGCTTCGTGGGGCTCGGCCACGGCAACTTCGGGATGGGCCGTAGACAGGGGCGGCCAGCGCAGCAGCAACCCGACCAGGACGAGGAGCGCCAGGGCCAGCGCCCACATCCACGGCTGGGGGACGCCCCGGCGGAGATCCGCGAGGGGTCCAGACATCCCGGCGGTCACCGGGTCCAGGCCGGCCATGGCCCGCTGGAGGGCGGGGTTGTTGGGATAGGCATGCCGGGCCTGGTCCAGGAGGGCCTGAAGCTTGTCCCGGCGGGTGGCTTCCTCCAGGATGTTGTGCCAGACGTTGATGGGCTTGTCGTCGAAGCGGATGTACTGGGGTTCCAGGCCGGCGGAGGTGGCGATACGGCGCGCGTCCTCTTCATCCGAGAAGAGTCCGGCCAGCACGTCGCGTAGCTCGTTCAAACTGGGGTTCCAGCCCATGGTTCGCCCACTCCTCTGGGGAACACTCCAGGAACTGCCCAAGGTGGTCTGGCACACGGATTGGACTTGGGGGCGTCGATGAAGCCTCAGTGTCCCTGCGGGGGTTTCCAGCCCGGGGAGGCGGGTCGACGGGGCGGGGACGCTGGGATGATGGTGGGGGCGACGGGTGGGGCCAGGTCAAATTCGTGTGGCGATGCCCGGATCATAATCCAGGCCCCAGAAATGCGCAAGCCGCCATTGTTCACCCCTGTTCGCCCCTTCTCGCTCTGGCGGAGTGGCGGGAGGAGCCATCCATGGGGCGGTGCCTACTTGTCATCGGCCGGGGATAGGGTATGATGGAGGACGCAGGCAACGGGGCCGGGCGCGGCCGGCCCGTCATCACCCAGACATGAACAGGGAGGTTTTCGGGTGCAGATTCAACAGACCGAGCGGTTGTCGGGGACGCTGGCACAGAGCCCTGCCCGGCGTTTTTGGGAGATCGACGCCTTGCGTGGGGTGGCCATCATCATGATGGTGATCTTTCACCTCATGTGGGACCTCTGGTTTTTCCGCGTCCTGCCCGACCTGGTGCTGTACGCGGGTTTCTGGAAGTACTTTCAGCGCGTCACGGCCAATCTGTTCATTCTGCTGGTGGGGGTCTCCCTGACCATCAGCTACCGACGGGCCTCTCGGGGAGGCGGTGGCGGGCCGGGCCTTTTTCAGAAGTTCCTGCGACGGGGCATGCGGATCTTTGCGTGGGGGATGGTGATCAGCCTGGTGGTCGCGGCCCTGGGGATCGGGCAGGTCCACTTTGGCATCCTCCACCTGATCGGATTTTCAGTGGCGGCCGCGTATCCCTTCCTGGAGCGGCGCTGGCTTAACCTGGCCTTGTGGGCCCTTTTCAATGTGGCCGGCTATGTTCTGCTCTCGGTGCGGGTGAGCTTCCCCTGGCTGGTCTGGCTGGGCGTGGAGCCCTACGGCTATGGGGCAGTGGATTATTTCCCCATCGTGCCCTGGTTTGGCGTGGTGTTGTTGGGTATCTTTGTGGGCAACACCTTCTACACGGGGAGAGGGCGGCAGCTGCCGCTGCCCGAATGGGGCGGGTCCCTGCCCGTGCGCTGGCTGAGCTTCCTGGGCCGCCACTCCCTGACCATCTACCTGTTGCATCAGCCGGCGCTGTTTCTGCTGATGGTGCTGCTCGGGATCGCCCCCCTTCCCTTTTAGCAGCACCATCGCAGTTGACACAGATATTTCCCGGTGCAGCCCCCATCAGTCGGCAGGGGTCCGCGCCGCCACGGCCATTTCCATGAAATTCTGGATGCGCTCCACCATCTCCACCGGGTTGGTGTGGAGCCCCTCCAACAGGAGCGCGTTGGCGAAGAGCTGTTCGATGGTGGCATCGATCACCGGCTCTTCAGGTTGCTTTTGCAGGATCTGGGCCAGGTTGACGATAAGGGGGTGCCTGCGGTTGAGTTCCAGGAATTTTTTGGGCACCTCGTAATCCTCTTCCGTCAGCCGACGAATCCGCTGCAGATCCCGGTCCAGGCTATCCTCCGGCGAGACCAGCCGACAGGGGCTCTGGACCAGCTGGCGGGACTCTCGCACATCCCGGATCCGCTCGCCCAGCACCGTCTTGAAGCGGTCCATCAGCCGGTTGAAGGCCTCCTGATCCAGCCCACTTTCCTCTGCTTCGGCATCCTTCCCTTTGGGCAGCTCCAGCCCGGCATCGTCTACGTTCTGCAGGGGATGCCCCTTGTATTCCCGCAGCATGGTGGTCATGAAGCCATCGATGGGATCCACCAGGTAGAGCACCTCGATGTCATGGGCCCGGAAGTAGTCCAGATGGGGGCTGCGGGCTGCCGCCTGGAGGTTGTCGCCCAGGACATAGTAGATGGCCTTCTGCTCGGCCTGCATCCGGTCCACGTATTCCTGGAAGGAGATCCATCCGTCGCCGCTCTTGGTGGAGCGGAAGCGGAGCAGATCCAGCAGGTTTTCGTGGCTGGTGGGATCGGTGGCCACGCCCTCCTTAAGGAAGATGCCGAATTCCTGCCAGAAGGTGAGGTATTTCTCCGGCTCGTTTTCGGCCATGGCCTTCAGCTCCCGAATCAGCCGGCTGCTCAGGGCCCGCCGCAACTGGCGCAGGATGGGATTGCTCTGCACCATTTCCCGGGAGACGTTCAGGGGCAAGTCGTCCGAGTCCACCACCCCTTCCACAAAGCGGAAATAGTCGGGCAGGAGGTCCCGGTTGCGTTCCTGGATCAGGATCTTCCGGGAGTAGAGGCGGAGCCCCAGATCTGGGCGCATGGCCAGCACAGCCCGGTCCCGGCGGGAAGGCACAAAGAGGATGGCCCGCAGGCTGGCCGGCGCGTCGGCCACCAGGTGCACCTTGAGGAGGGGCGGCTCGGTGTCGTAGGTGAGCTGTTTGTAGAAATCGTGGTACGCCTCTTCCTCCACCGTGGAGGGAGACTGGCGCCAGAGGGCCGTCCGGCTGTTGATCACCTCGGCTTTGGCTTCGTCGCCGTCGCTGCCCGGCTGGATCAGGTAGATGGGGAAGGAGACGTAGTCCGAGTGTTTCTTGATGATCTGCTCCAGGCGCCAGGTCTGGGCGAACTCGGTGGCGTCCTCCTTCAGGCGGATTTCGATGGTGGTGCCTCGCTCTTCTTGATCGGCCGGCTCCAGGGTGAAACTGCTGTCTCCTCGGGAGCGCCAGCGCCAGGCCCGGTCCTCCGGCCGGTAGGAGCGGGAAGTCACCGTGACTTCCTGGGCCACCATGAAGACCGAGTAGAAGCCCACGCCAAACTGGCCGATGATCTCTGCCAGGGCCTGTTTGTCGGCGTTGGCGTTCTGGAGAAAGGCCCTGGCGCCGGAATGGGCGATGGTGCCCAGGTTTTCCACCAGCTCGTCCCGGTTCATGCCGATGCCGCTGTCGGTGATGGTGAGGGTCTTTGCCTGGGGATCCGGCCGGATCCAGATGGCCAGCTCCCGGTCCGGGTCCACTACGTTGGCGTTGGTCAACATTTCGAACTGGACCCGGTGGAGGGCGTCCGAGGCGTTGGAGATCAGCTCCCGCAGGAAGATCTCCCGGTCGGTGTAGAGGGAGTGGGCCAGGATATCCAGCAGTTGTTTGACTTCTGTACGATATTCCAGGGATTCGGGCGTAAGCGTTGTGTCGGTCATGGCGATTCCTCCCAAACGCGGATGTACGTCTGAATCTGCACAGATGGACACGCCCAGCCGGTCCCGGCATTGGGCGGTGGCCCGGGCTGGCCGTCTGGGTGAGCCGCCGCGGCCATGGCCCCATCCGCACAGTCAGATATCATAGGCAGAGGTGGAAGAGCTGTCAAAATCATTGGCGTATTGCCCTATGGACCAATTTTGACTTTTCGTCCCTTCCTCGGCTATAATAGCAACCAACATGCCCCTGTGGTGGAATTGGTATACACAGCAGGTTGAGGGCCTGTGCCCATTAGGGCATCTCCGTTCGAGTCGGAGCAGGGGCACTGAAAAATAACAGAAAATGGCAGTGTGCAATCCCTCCAAGAACAAAGCGCCCGGGTACCGAACCCGGGCGCTTTTCAGTTGGCGTTCGTGGCTGGCATTCGTAAATCCCGGCAGAAGTTCGCCAATAGTTTCCACCAGAGGGAGTGCGCCCAGAGGGCACCCGGAATTTCTGCCGTGGTATTTGCGCCAGATTGTACTAGTGGGACGCCAGGCTGCGCAGGTAGTTGACCAGGTGCCAGCGATCCTCCTCAGAGAGCTGGGACCAGCCGGGCATGGCCGTCCCTGGTACGCCGTGGGTGATGATGTAGAAGAGCGCGCCGTCGGTATTGGCCTGGACGTGCTCCGCGGTCAGGTCCGCCGGCCGGGGATTGAGGGCCATGCCGGCCGGACCATCGCCTTTGCCCTGGGGGCCATGGCACGCCTGGCAATTTTGGGCGTAGAGGCGGGCGCCCATGGCTACCGACTCCTGGCTGGCCGGGATGGGGTTCTCCACCGCGGCGGCCTCGGGAGGAACGTTGTGGGCGGCGCTGAGGCCCTCAGGGCTGGTCTGGGCATGTTCGTCCCCTTCTGTATGGGCGTCGCTCCCTCCGGTCGGGGCCTGTGGATTCATCATGCCCCCGCCCATCATCCCCCCATTCCCCATCATGGGGCCGTGCTCCGCTCCAGCCGGCCCCATGGGCGAGATGCCCATGCAGCCGCCCAAGAGCATCAGGCCCGCCAGCGTGGCAACAAGCAGCCATCTTCTGTTCATGACATGTCTCCTGTGAGGTTTGTCTCCTGTAGAGAAAGGGCCAATTCACCCATCGTTTTACCCGCCTTGCTGTCGGGTGACCTCCTGTTGGAAGGCCCGCTCCTGGGGGCCCCAAAAGCCCTTGATGTGCTCTAAAATGGCTTCCATTTCAGCCCGGCTTAGCCGGTCGCCGAAGGCGGGCATGGCGCTGTTGGGCATGCCGCCGCCCTGGGCGATGATCTGGAGCAGCAGCTCGTCCGGGTGGTGCCAGGTGTGGCCGCTGCTGTCGTGGGGTGGCGCCGGGTAGACGCCCTGGGCGTTGGGTTCCCGCCAGTTGGGCTGCCCTTCGCCCCGTTCCCCATGGCAGGATGCACAGTACTCCAGGTAGAGGGCCTCGCCGTCTGGGGCCGTGGCATCGGCAGAAGCCTGGCGAGGCGTCTGGCCCCCACAGGCGCTCAACAACACCGCCGCCAGCCCCACGGCCATCCATACCGGCAGCAGGCGGCCGGCCGAAGTCTGCCACGGTATCCCCATCACTTGGCGCAACTGAATTTCCATACGCTCGTTTCCCATTTTTGTTTTGGCGGAAAGAACATTCCACTATCTTGTAGATCCGATCCCCAGATTTCACAGCCACCCACGGCGGGCCGGAGATCCGCCCGCTGGCGCCAATCGCGAAAGGGTACCGGTTTGCCGTAGGGGCGGCACCCAGCCGCCCGTTGTCGCCACATCCCGGCGGGTGAAGGGAGGGCGATGGATGCGCCGTATGTAGGGGCGAATCATGATTCGCCCCTGCCGCCTACAACGAGGCGGCGATGTCCCGTAGGGGTGGCTCCCCGTTCCCGCCCGCTGACGAACCAGTGGAGCCACGGATAGGCAGAAAAGTCTGTCTCTTCCGCGCAATCTGTGGACCCGCTGTCGCGATTAGAGCATAGCGGAGTCGGCCAGCCTTTTGCAATCCCGAGGCGAAATGGCTGGCGCGATGGGGAGATCCATGGCGCCCACTCGCGCAAATCCGACAGGGGTAGCGCATTTGCGACAGGGCAGGGCTCTACCCCGGGGATGTTGCCTGTCTGCTTGGGTAAGCCCACTGCTTTGGGTTGTGTCGGCCCATTGGCCCGTGGTAGGATTCAATTATGTTCAGGAATCGCTGGTCCAGTCGCCTGCCGACGTCCTGGGGGAGCCTCCTGCTGGTGGTGTCGGGCATTGCGCTGGTCACCGTGCTCCATTACGCCACCACCCCAGGGCTGCGGGAACTACACGCGGTCTACCGCTATTTTTACTTTCTGCCCATTGTCTATGCCGCCCTGCGCTTTGGCTTCTGGGGTGGCGTGTACACCGCGCTGGCGGCCAGCCTCTTTTTTGCGCCCCACATTTTCTTCAAATGGGGGGATTTCCCCGAGGACAGCCTCAATGACCTGCTGGTGGTGGTGGTCTTTTGTGCCGTTGCGGCCATCACCGGCATCACCGTGGAGCGGCTGCACCGGAGCCAGCAGCAGGAACAGGCCACAGCCCGGCGCCTGGCCGCCACCCTCCAGCGCCTGGAGGCCCAGGGCGAGGAACTCCGGCGGGCCGAGCACCTGAGCGCGCTGGGGACCCTGGCTGGCGGGCTGGCCCACGAGATCCGCAATCCCCTGGGCATCATCCGGGCCACCGCCCAACTGCTGGCCATGGAATGCGGACCAGAGGCAGCCGAGTCTCTGGCCATTATCCAAAAGGAGGCCGACCGCATCGAGCGCTTTATCCAGGAGCTGCTCAACTATGCCGGGGAAAGTCGCCTGCAGCGAGCGCCTACCCCTGTGGCTGCTCTGCTGGAACGGGTGGCTGGCCGGCTGCGCCCCTTGCTGGAGCGCTATGCCATCGCCTGTCGCATCCACGTGGCGGCCGGGGTGTCCACAGCGTGGCTGGATGGGGAACAGATGGAGCAGGCGCTGATGAATTTGTGCGTCAATGCCATCCAGGCCCTGGACGGCCCCGGCGAGATTCAGCTGCGCGCCTCCCTCGAGGGCGAGGCGTGGCTGGCCCTCGAGGTGATCGACAACGGCCCGGGCATCGCCCCGCCCGACCGGGTCCGTATCTTCGACCCCTTCTACACCACCAAGGACACGGGTACCGGCCTGGGGCTGAGCGTCGTCCAGCGCATTGTGGCCAACCACGGCGGCCGCATCACCGTGGATTCCACGCCCGGCCAGGGGACCACCTTTACCCTCTTGCTACCCCTGGACCCGGGGAGAACCCATTCCACATCCAGTAAATCCCGGCAGAAATTCGCCGATGGTTTCCACCAGAGGTAGTGCGCCCAGAGGGCACCCGGAATTTCCGCCGTGGTATTTCCGCCCGACTGTACCAGTGCCCCGGACCACCTGACCGCTGCCGCAGGGAGAGCGTTATAACATGGCCCGAACTGTCCTGGTGATTGACGACGAAGAGAACATGCGCTGGGTCCTGGAACGGGCCCTCAAGAAGGCCGGCTACGATGTGCTGACGGCCGGCCGAGGCGAGCAGGGACTCCAGCTCCTGGCCCTCCACCCCGTGGACCTGATCCTGCTGGATTTGAAGATGCCGGGGATGGATGGCCTGGCCGTCCTGCGGGAGATCCGCCGGCGGACCCAGTCGGTGCCAGTGCTGCTGCTCACCGCCTACGCCACCGTGCCCACCGCCGTGGCGGCCATGCAGCATGGCGCCACCGACTACCTGCGCAAACCCTTTGACCTGGAGACGGTGCTGGCCAAGATCAACGAATATCTCATGCAACAGCGCCCTGGGGAGCCGACTGCCCGGACGGATGGACCCTCCTTCGACCTCTTCATCGGCGCCGATCCGGCCCTGGAGCGTCCCCTGGCCCAGGCTCGCTCCGCCTGTGAACATCTCTACCCTGTCCTGGTGAGCGGTGAGGCCGGCAGCGGACGTCGACACCTGGCCACCCTCATCCACCACCAGACGGCCGCCACTCGACAGGGCCGGCTGGTGGTGCTGGATGGGGCCAGCCTCTCGTCGGCCCTGTTGCGCCAGGAATTGCCGCCCACAGAGAAGGGGCGCTGGCAGGAAGCCCTGGGCGGCTCCTTGCTCCTGGCCAACGTGGACGCCGTCCCCGACGAGCTCATGGAAGCGGTCTGGCCCCACCTTCAAAGTTTCCTCCGGGATGCAGACCATCCCCATGGCCTGCGGCTGCTGCTCACGGCCCAGTGCCTGCCGGACGTCTGGTCCAGCCGTCTGCCGGCGTTGCTCACGGTGCAGTTGCCTCCTCTGCGGGAGCGGCTGGCCGACCTGCCCCTCCTTCTGGCCCATTTTGCGCCCCAGAGTCGCTGGTCCCAGGAGGCCGAGGCCATTCTGCGGGCATACGGCTGGCCGGGCAACGTGGCGGAGTTCCAGCGGGTGGTGACCCAGGCCGCCAGGGCAGCCGGCGATGGACCGGTCTTGCCCCATCATCTCCCCGATCATCTCCGCGGGGCCTCCCTGCCGGCCGGCCCCTACCTGCTGCCGCCCCAGGGCGTGGACCTGGAGGAAGTAGAGCAGGGACTTATCCGACAGGCCCTGGCCCTGGCCGGCGGCAACAAGTCCCAGGCTGCCCGCCTGCTGGGGCTGACCCGGGCCACCCTCATCTATCGCATGCACAAATACGGGATCCAGGATGACGAAGACCCTACTGATCGTTGAGGACGACGCCCAGATACGCCACGTCCTGGAAGGATATCTGAAGCAAGCCGGCTACCGGGTTCTGACTGCCGGGGACGGCCGCACCGGGCTGGCCCTGGTCCAACAGGAAAAACCCCACCTGGTGGTCCTGGACCTGATGCTGCCGGAACTGGATGGCTGGGAGCTGACCCGCCGCCTGCGGGCCAGCCCAGATCCGGCCCTGGCCGGCATCTACATCATCATGCTCACCGCCCGGGTGGAGGAGACCGACCGGGTGGTGGGCCTGGAACTGGGCGCAGACGACTACGTGACCAAGCCCTTCAGCCCCCGGGAACTGGTGGCCCGCATCCGCGCTGCCCTCCGACGCCTGGAAGGCCAGTCCGGCCAGGCCCAGCCCCTGGTGGCCGGCGCGCTGCGTCTGGACCCGGTCTACCGGACCGTCACCCTGGCCGGGAAGCCCGTCGACCTGACCCGCACCGAGTTCGACCTGCTGGCCCATTTCATGCGTCACCCCGGCCGTCCTTTCACCCGCAGTGAGCTGCTGGATGTGACCCAGCGGGACGCTGTGGGCGATGTGAGCCCGTATGAGCGGACCATCGACGCCCATGTGAAGAACATCCGCCAGAAGCTGGACGATACCGATCGCGAGCGGTATATCGAAACCGTCCACGGGGTAGGCTACCGTTTTGTGCCGCAAGCTGCAGAGGGCTCCCCATGAAGCCGTCCACCAGCCGCTGGAGTGCACCCCTCTGGTTGCGGTTGACCCTGGCTTTCGCCGCTGTCATTGCCGTGGGCATCGTGGTGACCGTGGTGTTGGCCCGGCAGGGCACTGCCACCCAGATTTCCCACGTCATGGTCGGGCCGTATATGGTCCAACCTGACTTGTTGCGGAATCTCCTGGCCGACTACTACCGGAAACACGGTGGCTGGGACGGGGTGGCGGATGCCCTCCCCGGGCTGGTGGCCCAGGCTTCTCCGGCCGGCTCCATGGGCCGCATGATGGGTGAAATGATGGGGCTCTTCAACAGCCAGGTGACCCTGCTGGATGCCCAGGGGCAACTCCTGGCGCAATCGGGAGAGCCCGCACCCGGTTTGAGCGGGGCGATGGAACAGGGATGGCCCGTGATGGTGGAGGGCCGCCGGGTGGGGACGGTGGTCGTCCAGGGGCCGTTCATGACCATGGAAAGCGGCGGAGAGCAGCAGCTGGTCATCAGCGTGACCCGGGCGGTGTTGACAGCCGGCCTGGTGGCCGGTCTGGTGGCCCTGGCCCTGGCAGCCCTCCTCATCCGCCAGATCACCCGCCCCCTTTCCGCACTGCACCGGGCTTCCCGGGCCATTGCCCAGGGGCGGCTGGATGTGCGGGTGCCTGTCCAGGGGCAGGATGAACTGGGGCAGTTGGCCCACACCTTCAACCAGATGGCCGCCGCGCTGGAAGAGCAGGAGCAGCTGCGGCGCAACCTCATGGCCGATGTGGCCCATGAGCTGCGGACGCCCATGGCGGGCATCCAGGGCATGGTGGAGGCCATGCAGGACGGCGTCTTCCCGCCCACGCCGGAGAACCTGGCCAGTATTCACCAACAGATCGAGCTGCTCAACCGCCTGGTGGAGGAGCTGCGCACCCTGGCCCACGCGGAGGCAGGCCAGTTGACTCTGGAAATTACCGCCCTGGATCTGGCCGGGCTGGCGACTCGCCAGGTGGCGCTCCATCAGCCCCAGGCTCAACAGAAGGGCATTGCCCTGGCTCTGGACATCTCTGAACCCCTGCCGCCCGTGCAGGGAGATGAAAAGCGGCTGGGCCAGGTGCTGGGCAACCTGCTCACCAATGCCCTGCGCCACACCCCGCCTGGGGGACACGTCACCGTGGCCCTGCAACCCGACCCCGACGGCGTTCGCATGTACGTCCAGGACGACGGCGAGGGCATCGCCCCGGCGGACCTGCCCCACATTTTCGACCGTTTTTATCGGGGGGATCCCTCCCGCAGTCGTCAGCGGGGCGGGAGCGGGTTGGGGCTGGCCATCGCCCGCCAGTTTGTAGCCGCCCACGGCGGGCGCATCTGGGCCGAAAGTCCGCCCCCCGGACAGGCTCGGGGCACCCGGGTTTCGGTGGTGTTGCCCCGGCGCCCACCTCCCAGGTCGGATTGACGCCAGATGGACAATGACGGAGAGGAGCTCATCGCTATGACTTCTGAACATGGACACGAGGAAACTATGCCGCAAACCGCACAGAAACAGGAAGCGCATGCCCATCACGCCGCCCACGCCCACGACCAGGCGGATGGCCAGGCGCCGGCCATGGCCCACGGCGACCATGGGGATGAACACGCCGGCCACGGAGATGGGCATGGGGGCCACGGCGTCGACCACACCGGCCACGAGCAGATGTTTCGCCGTAAGTTCTGGGTGTCGTTGGTGCTCTCCATCCCTGTGCTGCTCTACAGCGAGATGTTGCAGAGCTGGCTGGGCTTTACCGTACCGACCTTCCCCGGCAGCCAGTGGATCGGCCCCCTCTTCGCCATCGTCATCTTCTTCTATGGCGGCTGGCCTTTCATCGATATGGCCATCCCCGAGCTGCGCAACCGCCAGCCGGGCATGATGACCCTGATCTCCCTGGCCATCACCGTAGCCTTTGTCTACAGCCTGGCCGCGCTCTTCCTGCCCGGCACGGCCAGCTTCTTCTGGGAACTGGTCACCCTGATCGACATCATGCTCCTGGGCCACTGGCTGGAGATGCGCAGCGTGCGCCAGGCTTCCGGCGCGCTGGACGAGCTGGCCCGGCTCATGCCGGACACCGCGGAACGCCTGCGGGAGGACGGCAGCACCGAGACGGTCCCGGTCAGCCAGCTCCGGGAGGGAGACCTGGTGCTGGTGCGGCCCGGCGAGAGCATCCCCGCCGACGGCGAGGTGGTGGAAGGGCGTTCCGCGGTCAACGAAGCCATGATTACCGGCGAATCCCGGCCGGTGGAGAAAGGCGAAGGGGACCGGGTCATTGCGGGGACCATCAACGGCGATGGCAGTTTGCGGGTGCGGGTCACCGCCACCGGCGACCAGACTGCGCTGGCCGGGATCATGCGGTTGGTGGAGGAGGCCCAACAGAGCAAGTCCAAAACCCAGGTGTTGGCCGACCGCGCGGCCGGCTGGCTCTTCTACATTGCCCTGGCCGCGGCGCTGATCACCGCGGTGGCCTGGAGCGTGGCCCAGGGCTTCCAGGTGGAGGTGGTGGAGCGGGTGGCCACCGTGCTGGTCATCGCCTGCCCCCATGCCCTGGGGCTGGCTGTCCCTCTGGTGGTGGCCATCAGCACGGCCCTGGCTGCCAATAACGGCATCCTGGTGCGCAACCGCCTGGCCCTGGAGGCCGCCCGAGAGCTGGACACCGTCATCTTTGACAAGACCGGCACGTTAACCGAGGGGAAGTTTGGCGTGGTGGATCTGGCCACGGTGGAGGGCTGGGAAACAGAGGATGCGCTGGCCCTGACCGCGGCGGTGGAAGGGGACTCGGAGCATACCATCGCCCAGGGCATCCGCCGCAGCGCGGAGGAGAAGGGACTCTCACTGCCCCAGGTCAGTGACTTCGAGGCCATCCAGGGGCGGGGTGTGCGGGCCCGGCACCAGGGGAAGGTCGTTCATGTGGGCGGTCCTCGCCTGTTGGAGATGCTGGAAGTCCGTCTGCCGGAGGCGCTGGCCGCCTTTGAAGAGCGGGCAGCCGAGAAGGGCCAGAGCGTGATCTTCCTCGTCGTGGAGAAGGAGCCGGTGGCCGCGCTGGCCCTGGCCGACGTGATCCGGGAAGTGAGCTACGAGGCGGTGCGCCAGTTGCAGTCCATGGGGCTGGAGGTGGCCATGCTCACCGGCGACAGCGAAGCGGTGGCCAGGGCGGTGGCTGCCGAGCTGGACATCGACACCTACTTTGCCCAGGTTCTGCCGGAGCACAAGGACCAGAAGGTGGCCGAGTTGCAGCGTCAGGGCAAGAAGGTGGCCATGGTGGGCGATGGCGTCAATGACGCGCCGGCCCTGACCCGGGCGGACGTGGGCATTGCCATCGGCAGCGGCACGGACGTAGCGGTGGAGTCAGCAGATATTGTGCTGGTCCGCAACGACCCGCGGGATGTGGTGAAGGTCATCCGCCTGAGCCGGGCCACCTATGGCAAGATGGTCCAGAATCTGTGGTGGGCGGCGGGCTACAACATCGTGGCCATTCCCCTGGCGGCGGGCGTGTTGGTGCCCATGGGCATCCCGGCCATCTCGCCGGCGGTGGGTGCGGTGCTCATGTCCCTGAGCACCATCATCGTGGCCATCAACGCCCAGCTCCTGCGCCGGGCCGCGCTGGCGGCGTAGGCATTCACCCCCGGCGGAAGCAGGGGGAAGGGGGCTAGGGGATGAACAGTTACCATCTGTGTTCATCTGTAAAACTCGATGGTTTCTGTAGTCGAGCCAGCCATGGGGCAATCAAAAAACTGCAGGCCCTGAAAGAGGGCCTGCAGCCTGTGGGCGAAGAGGGACTCGAACCCCCGACCTCACGGATGTGAACCGTGCGCTCTAACCAGCTGAGCTATTCACCCGTAGATTTCCTGAATGACTGAAGCCAGTATATCATATTTGGGCGACAACGCAAGTTCGCGCCCGGGTTGTTTTGAAGTTATGGCAGATGCGTCTGAGGATTTCATCATGGTACGTCCCCATCGCCGCTGGCTGCGCCTTTATCTGATCCTGGTCCTGGGCATGGGACTGTTGGGCGCCTGGTATGCCACCGCCCACTGGCAGATCCGGCCCCAGGATCTGGATCTTTCCGCCTTCAATCAGAATGGCGACTGGATTGACTTCATCGCTGCGTTGGGGGAAGAGGTCATTCAGCTCTTTTTCGGCGTTACCAGCGGCAGCTAAGCGGGGCGGGCACGCAGGCAGCTGCTCGTCCACCCATCGCCCACAACACCCATGCAAGAATCAGGGGGAGGCGCACGCCTCCCCCTGATGTTGTCTGCCGGTCCCTCCCTGGCCGGGGCAGAGGCCGCTGGTTTAGTTCGGGTCGTACTTACAGCGCTGCCCCTTGAGGGAGTTGAAGTAGATGCAGAGCTCCACAAACGCCGGGCGCAGCTTCAGCTCGTCGATCTGGCTGGGCTCCAGGATGGCCCACCAGTACTGCTCCTCGTCCTGGGGATTGCCGTCGTTGAGCCAGTCCAGGTTGGGCATGGTCAGCAGGCTCATCAGGCCGATCCAGGGCTGCCAGTTGGCCGCGGCGTATTGGTAGGCCCGCTTCAAGTAATCTGCCTGGACAAATTCGTCGATGCCGGCGTCGGCGCCATGCCATTTGTAGCTGGGGTTGACCCGGTCGAAGGTCCAGCCGAACTCCAGCAGGACGATCCGTTTGTTGCCGTCGCCGTAGCGCACCATGATGTTGCGGATGTCCTCCACGTGGCGGAAGGCGAAGAAGCGGTAGCCGCCGTACTGGGGATTGGCTGCCGCCTCTGCCGGGTCCAGCTCTGGCGGCGCGGCGAAGCCGGCCCCGTGGACCCCCAGCATGTCGAAGTAGCCGTTGCTGCTGCCGCCCATGGCCTGGTACATGGACTCGTAGAAAAGGTCGTCGGGCATGGCGTTGGCGTTGTTGTCGCCGGTGGGCGCCATCCCCGCGCTGATGACGATGGCGTTGGGGTTGGCCCGCTTGATGGCCGCGTAGGCCTTGCGCAGGAACTCCACGTACTGGGCCGGGTTGGGCCGGTTGCCGCCCCATTCCCGGGCCAGGTTGGGCTCGTTCCAGATCTGGTAGGCCTGGATGCAGCCCACGGCCTGGGGCGTGCAGTTATAGCGGCTGGCCACGGCGAAGGCGAAGTCGGCGAAGTGGTCTGCGTTGCCCGGGGGCTGGCCGGGCCAGAAGTTGGTCTTTTCCGGATCGCTGCTCAGGCGGGCCAGCAATTTGAGGTTGTGCTGGTTCACGTGGGTCACCACCCGGTCGGCGATGGACCAATCGAACTGGCCCTTCCCCGCGCCCTCGATGGTCTCCCAGGCGAAGGTCTGTTTCACCCAGTTAAAACCGGCCTCCTGCATCAGCTTCAGGTCCCGGTCGGCGATCTCGGGGCGCCACCAGAGGAAGGCCTGGGCGCCAAAGTCCGGGCTGGACATGGTGGCCGCCGCGTAGGTGCCCCCGCCCGTCGGCTGGCTTCCACCGCCGGTGGCCGGGGTAGGCGTGGCCTGGGCCACCTGGCCGCTCCCATCGCCCCGTTCCTCCCGCACGAAGTCTGCCGCTACCCAGCCCAACTCCCGGCCCTCGTTGCCCAGCTGTACCCAGGAATTGTCCTGGCTGCGGCCGATGATCTGATACCGTTCGCCCCGGGACACGGTGGTGACCACGTCGAAATTGGTGCCCGGGCCGCTGCGCACGTTGAGGAGGTCGGCATCCACCACCGCGAAGACGGCGGCTGCCGCTGTGGGGGTGGCCGGGTCCGGGTTGGCAGCCAGCTGGGTGTTGGCCGGTTGGGGAGCAGACTGGCTTCCGTCCGTCGCAGGGGATGGCGTGGTCGCCGGCTGCGGGGCCTGGCCTGCCGCGCCCACCGGCGTCTTGGTCGGGGTCGGCGTGGGTTCGGGCTCGCTCCGGCCACAGCTTGCCAGCAGCAGGCTGGCCACGAGCAGCACAGCCCACAACATAGCCCACAACATATAGCCCCTGTTCATCGAAATCCTCTTGGTTGGCTTAAGCTGGTGTTGGTTCATCCTTTTCCTGAATCCTGTTTGACTCCTGGGTTTCGTGATTGTCTGTCCATGAAACGGAACAGGGCTCGCGCCGGCTTTCGGCGGCCCGCAGCCTTTCCGTGGCTCACTTGGGCATGGCCCGCAACGCCTCATAGACGGGCAGGGGGGAGTAATCGTTCCGTACAATGCCCCACTGGGCCTTTTCGGTGCCGTCGGCCACCACCCGGAAGTTCAGGTTCCAGAGGAAGGCCGGCCCGACCCAGCCCCAGTTCTTCATCATCTGGAAGGCTTCCACCGTCCACTGGGCCTGCTCGGTGAAGTCGTTGTCGTTGGCATAGGCATAGGCCGGGTGGAAGGCGCCGCCCGCGGCCCAGCCGAACTCGGTGGGCCAGATGCGCTTGTTGGCGTCACCATACTTGACCATGATGTTGCGGTAGCCCTCCATGGTGCTGCGGAAGCTCCAGGAGTGGTGGGGCGTGTCGCAGGCGCCGTTGAAGCTGTTGCCCGTCTGCTGGATCACGGCGCACGCCTCCTGCCAGGTGACGCTGGGGGGGACGTTGTAGCCGCTGGGGTGGGCGCCGATGCCATCGCTGTACTGGGCCAGTCCGTGCTGGTACATCCCCTCCAGGTAGGCGAAGTCGTCCATGGCGAAGGGCGGGTTGTCGCCGGCGGGGGTGAGCGCGCCGCTGATGACGTACATGGACGGGCAGGCCGCCTTGATGCTGGCGTACGAAGCCCGCAACAGGTTCATATACTCCGCCGGATTCAGGGGCTTGTTGCCCCACTCGTAGTGGAGGTTCTGCTCGTTCCAGACCTCGATGGCCTTGAGTGCGCTGCCGCAGAACTCCCCAGCCATGGCGCCCAGGAAATTGGCCAGGGTCTGGGGATCGGCGGGGGGGCCGCCCACGCTGGCGTCGAAGCCGGGTTCCCGGGCCCAGGGTGGTGCATTGACCACGCTGAAGAGCACGTTGATGCCCCGGTTGCCGGCCGCGTTGACAATGCCATGGAGCTCCCCGAAACCGATGGCGCCGGGCTCCGGCTGGAAGAGACGCCACTCCACCTGCTGCTTGATCCAGTTGAAGCCCAGGTCGCTGGTGGCGGCCAGCGCGGCATCCACGCCGCCGCCCAGCATGTGGGCCTGGACGCCATAGCCGAAGAAGCCGGGGGCGGCTGGCGCCGGGGCAGCGGGCAGGGCGGCCGCCTGCACCACCGGTGCCGGGGTGGGTGTGGGTGCCGGTGGGATCTCCTCCGGGCTCAGCCGGGGCAGCGTCTCCAGCGGCCCCAGCCCCTGGGTCAGCCCGGCGTAGACCCAGGCCGGTTCATCCCGGCCGGCCACCTGGACCTGGTACCACTCGCCCTGGGGCCCCAGGGCCACGATGGGCAGCCAGGTACCCGCGGTGACGGTGGTGACCACCGGGTAGTTGGTGCCCGGCCCCTGGCGGACGTTCATCCGCTCCGGCTGGATCACGGCCACCGGCGCAGTGGGCGTCGGCTGGGGGGTAGGGGTGGGCGTGGGCAGCAGGCTGACCTCGACAGGCTGGGCCGGGGTGCTGGCCTGGCCAGGGGTAGGGGTAGGCGTGGGGAGTGCCGCTGCCGGCTCTTCGGTTGCAGCCGGGGTGGCCTCGGTCACCGCCGCGTACGCCGCTGCGATCCAGGCCTCCCCGTCGACCTCATCCACCTGGACCCGGTACCACTGGCCGTCCTCGCTGCTTCCTGTGATGGTCACCACACGGCCGGGGTCGAGTTTCCCCACGATGGCGAAGTCTGTGCCGGGACCGCTGCGCACATTCAGGCGGCTGTCCTCGGTGGTCACCACCGCCAGGGTGACTGCCGGGGTGGGTGTGGGCTCCTCGGCGGCCGGTAGGGCGGGCATGGCCTGGGTGCAACTGCCGGCCAGGACGAGCCAGGCCATGCTGGCTACGATCCACCCCAGCGGGCGAGGGCCTTGCCTGCGGTTTCTGCTGAATGACAACATGATTCCACTCCTCCCAATGGACATGGCAGCCAGATGGGTACGACAGTTGGCCCCTGGGGGGCCTTAAAGTCTATCTACCTGGATTTCTTGCAGGCTGGCAGATGGGAAGTGAATGCCCGCCGGCGTTGATGGCGATGGCGGAGTGGACAGGGCGGGCGCATAAAGAGATCGCGAGGGGTAACCCGTACCCCTCGCGATGATAAGATGCCAGATCCTCACGGCTCCCCACGGACATGCAGCGAGCCGACCCATTATTTGGGCATGGACTTCAGCGCGTTGTAGACCGGCAGGGGCTCCCAGTTGGGACCGACAATGCCCCACTGGGCCTTCTCGGTGCCGTTGGCCACCACCCGGAAGTTCAGGTTCCAGAGGAAGGCCGGGCCGACCCAGCCCCAGCTCTTCATCATCTGGAAGGCTTCCACCGTCCACTGGGCCTGTTCGTTGAAGTCGTTGTCGTCGGCATATTTGTAGGCCGGATGGAAGGCCCCGCCCGCGGCCCAACCGAACTCGGTGGGCCAGATCTTCTTGTTGCCGGCGCCATACTTGACCATGATATTGCGGTAGCCCTCCATGGTGCTGCGGAAGCTCCAGGAGTGGTGGGGCGAGTCGCAGGCGCCGTTGAAGCTATTGCCGTGGCGCTGGATGGCCTCACAGGCGCCTTCCCAGGTGACGCTGGGGGGGACGTTGTAGCCGCTGGGGTGGGCGCCCACGCCGTCGATGTAATTGTTCAGGCCGGCCTGGAACATGCCCTCCAGGTAGGCGAAGTCGTCCACGGCCAGGCCCGGGTTGTCGCCGGCGGGGGTGAGCGCGCCGCTGATGACGTACATGGACGGGCAGGCCGCCTTGATGGCCGCGTAGGACGGCGCCAGCAGGGCCACGTAGTCGGCCGGGTTCAGAGGCCGGTTGCCCCACTCGTAGTGGAGGTTCTGTTCGTTCCAGACTTCGATGGCCTTCACCGAAGAGCCGCAGTACTTGCCGGCCAGCGCCCCCAGGAAATCGGCGAAGGTCTGGGGATTCTGGGGCGGGCCGCCCACGCTGGCGTCGAAGCCCGGTTCCCGGGCCCAGCCGGGGGCGTTCACCACGCTGAAGAGCAGGTTGATGCCCGCGCCGTTGGCCGCGTTGACGATGCCGTCCAGCGCACCGAAGTCCCGCTGGCCTGGGCTGGGCTCAAAGACCTTCCACTCCACCTGCTGCTTGACCCAATTGAAGCCCAGGTCCCGGGTCATGGCCATCACCTGGCCGGCCTGGTCGTTGTGGACCATGTGGGCCTGGACGCCATAGCCGAAGCTGCCACCGCCGGTGGGGGCGGGCGCTGCCACGGCCGGCGCGGCTGCCGGGGCTGCAGCGGCGGCCACCGGCTGGGCCGGCGGCTCGGGGTAGTCGCTGGTCACGGCCACCGCATCCACGTTGCCGCTGGTGTTGACCAGCTGGCCGATCACCCAGCCGTCCTGGCCGTTGAAGTCGATCTGCCACCAGTCCCGGTTTTCGTTCTGGGCCTTGATGCGGTAGGTATTGCCCGGGGTGATCTGCCCCAGGACGTTGTAGGCGGTGCTCGGCCCTTCCCGGACGTTCACCACCTGGCCGCTGCTCAGGGTGGGTTCGCCGCTGGCCGCGACGACTTCCTCCGCGGGGGCCTCCTCGGCGGCGGCCACTGCCTCCGCCGGGGCCTCTTCAGCGACGGCCTGGGCGCCCAGGGCCAGGGTGGTGGACTGCAGGGCGGTCAGCGGCTGGCCGTTGCCGCCCACGATCTGGGCGTCCACCCGTAGCTCGCCCTGACCGGCCGGGGCGGCGAAGGCCAGGCGGGGGTCATCCAGGGGCCGCAGCTCCTGGGCGATCACGTTGCCGTCGGGTCCGTACACGGTGTAGGCGATGGCCATCTGGTTGGCCACGCCGCTCAGGTCCGTGCCCTGCTGGAACTGGAGCAGGACGTTCCAGATGTTGGGATCCACATCGCCGGAGGGAGGTGTCACCACCGAGACGCCCCGGACGTGGAAGCGCTGGAGCAGGGTCAGCTTGCGGGCCAGGCTGCTGGCCGTCTCGATATAGACCGTGCGCTGCAGGCCCTGGTCATCCACGTAGGTGTAGGTGTACATGCCGATGGCGTCATCCCACGTCACCCGTTCCTGGATGCGGGGGTTGTCCAGGCTGACGACCACGTTGCCGTCGTCGCCCACTTCCGCCTGGATCTGGGTCACCAGGGGCTGCAACGACTCCTGGTAACCCTTGAGGAGCAGATAGTTGCCGCTGCGCTCGATGGACTGGGCGGTCAGCTCAAACTGGATCTTGCGGCGTTCCACCCGGCTGGTGGCGAAGTCCAGCAGGGCTTCCATCTCGCCATTGGGCGCGTACGCCCGGGGGTCGACAGGCGCGGGAATGATGAGGGTGTCCACCACCTGGCCCAGCCCTTCCCAGTCGTAGCCGGTGGTGTCCCAGGTGTCGGCAGAAATTTGCCGGGGACGTTCCACCCGCACGGCCAGGGTCTTGTTATTGGCGTGGAGCCGTTCGGCCAGGCGGGACATGAGGTGGACAAAGTCGGCCCGGGCGCTGGGCACTGCATCCACGCCCCGGTAGTCGATGACCACACCCGGGTAGCCGTTCTGGACCACCGTCTGCTCCACCGCGACCAGCTGGTTATCCTGCAGGCCCGGGTCCAGGAGCAGGTTGTTGATCAGGTCGGTGCGCACCACGTCGTCCACCCAGTTGCGGATGACGGGCAGGGTGTTGCCGGTGTTCACCGGGGCCACACCCTCCAGCGCACCATCCCCTCGCAGGTAGAGGCCCGCCTTGATCTCGTTGGCCACCATGGCATTCTGGGGCAACTGGCCTTCCAGCCCCAGGTCCACCGAGACGGCAGGCACCACGGCTACTGTCTGCATGACCATAAAGTTGGGTGGGACGAACTCCAGGCGAGATTCGATGATGTCGTCGGCGGGGTAGACCACATTGGGCAGGTGCCACCAGCGGCCATCCCGGTAGGAGTAGACCCCCAGGGTCTCGTAGGGCAGGCTGTCGTTGGGGATGGGGATCTCCAGGATAACCTGGGTGGGTTCGGTGCCGATCAGCTTGACCTTATAGAAAGGGCTTTTGGGGATCAGATAATCGGGCAGGTCGCGGGCGGCTTCGTACAGCTCTCGGCCTGCCTGCCCTTCGATGAATTCTGCGCGAGGCGTGCTTTCGATGGTGGCCAAAAAGCCACGTTGAATGCCTTCGGCCGGGAAGTTGACGATGGTACCATCGGGATCCCGAATGGCGCCGCCGGCCACGCCGATGCGGGTATAGGTGAAGGCCTGGAGCCGGCTCATCAGGCTAATGGGCGGCAGCAGCAGGGCGGCGATCACCAGGGCTGGAATGACCACAAAGGTGAGCAGCCAGGCAGCCGGCCCTTCCAGCACCCGCCCAATGCTAGACCAGATCGACGGTCGCGATTCAAGACGAGGCTCAAACCGGGTGTTTTGCATCGGATTAAACTCCTTGATAAAAGTCTAAAGTTCCACCGCCATCTGTTTGGGCGTACCAGGCTGTTGGTTGGTGCCCGGCAGCGATCTGGCCTGGGTTGCCCTGTCCAACGGAAAGGCGCGTAGACGAATCCTAATCTTAGCATAGCTGGATTGCGGTCCAAAAATCCTGCAAAGCCACGGCGGCGCCCGGGGGACGGCACCCCTGGATTTTGCATTCATCATTTCGCCGGACCATCCGGAGCCATGCTATACTGGGCACCATGGAACTGGAATACATGGAGCAGGAGGCTGCTCCCACACGCTCACGACGCTGGTTAGAACGGTTTCTGCTGGCCGCATTCCTCGGCTGTCTGCTCATCGGCATGGGCGCGCTGGCAGCTTTGATCCTCCTGCGCACGGCCCAAAGGCCGGCATTGGACGCTCCACCCCTGGAGACCCTGGACCCTGCCCGGGTCACCCCGGCCCTGGCGCTCATGGAGCTGGCCGGCGACCCGGTGGATGCCCTGGTCTACCAGGCCCTCAACGCCGGGGAGGCAGGGACGGCCCACGCCATGTTGCTGTTCGCCCCCCACCTGCCGGCCACCCAGCGGCTGGGCCTGTTGCTGCTCCTGGCCCGCCGGTACCACGCCCTGGACGAACCCCTGCGCGCGGCCCAGATCTACGGCCTGGCCCAAACGGTGGCCCTGTTGGACGCGCCCCTGAGCCCCATGGAACGGGGGCAGGCGCTCCTCCAGTGTGCCAGTGGCTTCCTGCAGGCCGACCAGACAGAGGCGGCCCGGGATGCCGCCCGGCAGGCCGTGCGCCTGGGCCGCCAGACGCCGGAGCTGCTGCCGGCCCAGCGCAGCCAGATCTTCGAGGGGATCCAGCCGGTAGCCCGGGCGCTGGCCGATAACGCCCTACTCCAGGAGGTGGGCGAGCTGATCCGCAACCCCTACCTCCAGCCGACGGGGCGGCCATGGGACGGCCGCTGGCATGACCTGGCAGAGCCCCTGGCGCTGGATCCAACGGTGATGGCCGCGTTCCAGGCCCGCACCCAGGCGGCCCGCATCCTGGCCGATCGGCTGCTCCTGACCGGCGGTGTGGACATCGAGCCGGAGCGCCAGGCCCTGGCCGCTGCCCTCCTGGCTGAAGATCAGGTACGCAACGCCGCTGTCAACCAGGCGTTGGCGGCTGGCCTGCCCTTGCCCCAGCAGCTCAGCCTGCTCCTGGAGCAGCGCCGGTGGGTGGCCCTCAAGCTGCAGGTGGCCCGGGAAGGCTTCGGCCTGGCGCTGGTGCCTGAATGGCAGGCTCGCGCCGACCTGCTGCTCCAGGAACTGGCCAATGTCACGGCCAACCTGGCCGCCGTCGGGGAGGCGCTGGCCGGCAGCCAGGCCGATCCGGTGGAGCGGGCCCTGCTGCGGGCTGACCTGTTGCGCTGGCTGGCGTTGCAGCAGCAGATGGGCCTCTACCCGGCCGCGTCGCCGGTGGAGCTCAGCCAGCGCCTGGAGGCCGTTCAACAGGAGCTGGCCCAGACCCAGGCGCCGTTGGCTTTGCCCCTGCGCTATGAACCCGCCGCCGTGCCCCCTGGTTTTCGCATCCAGCCTGCGCCCTGAATCCTGACTCGCCTGCAGGAACCACAGATTCCACGGATGACACCGCATCGGAGGGTGCTTCCGCCACACATGGGCCACCCTCACAAAGCGGAGTCGGCACCCTCAGATGCCGACCCAGATGGGATGCCGCCGCACATGGCCAACCATCGGGGAGGAACGCAAGGACACCAGGGCGCAAAGACGCGAAGAAATCTGCGTGCGGAAGCCTGCGTGCATCATCTGCGGCCTAAATTTTGATTTTGCCCATCCGGGTGTACAGCGTTCATGGTATCTCCATTCTGAATGGAAGGCGGAAGCGCCATGCATGAATACGAACTGGACGACCTGACCCACCTCCAGCGCTATGATCGTACCCGGCTGTTGGAGCGGGCCGGCCAGCATGACCTTCGTGTCGACGCCATTGCAACGGCGGTGGCCCAGGCCGCCGACCGGCTGGAGCCGTCCTACGCGGCCGGCAGTGCGCCGCTGGTGGTCTTGGCCCTGCCCGCCGAGTTGAGCGGCATTGGCCGGGCCCTCGTCTCGCTCCTTTCCCACCACTTCGGCCAACCCCTGTGGCTCTGGCAGCCGGACCTTCCCCTGGATTCTCTGCCCCGGGGTGCCCTGTTCTTGTCGGCCCTGCCGGGCTCCGGCCAGGGTGCCCTGACCCAGGGTGGGCCGGGCCAGGGCACCCTGGTGGATCTGACGGCGTGGATCAGCGCCGAACATCATCCCGCCCAGACCTTCCTGGTCCTGCTGGGCCTCCTGCGCCGGCTGGCCGGCCCAGTGGATGCGAAGATTGACGAAACAACGCTGGAAGCCCTGCTTTCGTTCCCGGGAAGTCAGCTCTGGCCGGCCCACTGTGCCCCAGACGTTCCCCTGCGGGACAACCCGGCCAAGCAGCTGGCCTGGCACCTCCACGAGCGGGTGCCTCTGTTCTGGGGGGAGGGACCCCTGGCTGGCGTGGCGGTGGACTGGGCGCTGCGGTACCAGTGGTATGCCGAGGCCATGGCCCTGGGCGCGTCCAGCGGGGAGATGGCGCGCATGCACGTCATGGCCCGGCTGCCCCGCTACTGGCCCAATACGGTCAGCCTGGTCCGCCTGCAACATGGCCCTGCTTCTCCTTCAGGGTCGGCCGAGACCCTGGACTACATCTTTCGGCGCCGGCGTTTCACTGCCCGGGTCGTCTCTGCGCCGGCGGATCTCCCCCTGCCTGCGGCCATGGTCCATCTGTTGGCCCTGGGCGAATGGGTGGCCCTCTACGCCGCCATCCTGGCCAACGTGGACCCGGCGGATCGGGTGCCGCTTCAGCTTCTGGAGCCGCCTGGAAACGAGATCTGAATCCCATCGCGCCGTCGGGAAATCGTCGTTTAATGGTCTAAAAATTGGGTTTGACATGACTCTCAAAGCGGGCTATACTGGAGTTAACTTCATGTTAACTATCTGTTAAATAACTATCTGTGAAAGCGGAAATCACGAGGCTGCCCATTTTCTCCTGGTATTGGTGTTTGGTAAGTGGATCGAGCAGACGGCCATTTCTCCCCCACATGGGAGGAAAGGCTTGAGCAGAAAGGCCAATGCCGGTGTTCTCCAAAACGCCAGAGTGTTGTGGGACAACTCAAGAACGACATTGAAGCGCCCAGGTACCATACTGCCTGGGCGTTTTTCTTTACCCGTCCCTTTGCCAGACAGACAGCCCTGGATGGAACCAGGGCCCGTCCGACATCCATAGACCGTCCCGAAGGCCGTTGCAGAAAGACAGTACAGACAGTTCATTCTCCACAAGAAAGGATCGAACAATGATGGATTCAATTGCCAGCAGAATCATCAAGGCTCGCCAGTATGCTCAAGAGCGGGACCGCCGCATCCGTGTCCACAGCTTTGAGGTAGAACTTCACGGCGAGCACGCCAACCATGTGATCACCTACGACGAAGGCAACTGGCGCTGTGACTGTGAGGACTTCCAGCTTCGCGGGGTCTGCGCCCACATCATGGCCATGGAGGAGATCCTGGGCGATTCGGTGGAGACGGCCACCGTACACACGCCCCAGGTAGAGTAACTCCTTTCGGGAGCGGGCCTGCCCTGACCCAGATCGCCGTCGTCGTTGCTCCATCCGATGGAGAGGCCGGATACGAGGCCAGCGCACTCGTATCCGGCTTTTCGATCCCACCTCTCTCCCCACCCAATCCCCTAATTCCCCAATCCCCCCGCCTCCCGCCATGGCTTTTGCGAAGTCCCAGGGTTGTGCTATTCTGAGGGTCGCTAAACGCTCAAAGGGATGGGAGCGGAGAGGATCTTGAAGCGATACGGACAGTTGCTGGTCGGGGTATTGATCAGCGTTTTTTTCATTTATCTGGCATTGCCGGGCCTCCACTTGCCCGAAGTAGCCCGGTCCCTGCGCACGGCCAACTACTGGTGGATCCTGCCTGGTATCGCCGTCTACTTTGGGGGGCTGTGGGCACGGAGCTGGCGCTGGCACTACACCTTGCGCCACTTGAAGCCGGTGCCGGTCTCCCGGCTGTATCCCCTCATCTGCATTGGCTACTTCGGCAACAACGTCTACCCCTTCAGAGCCGGCGAGATTATCCGCTCGTACGTCCTGCGCCGCAAGGAGGGCATTCCCATCTCGTCCAGCCTGGCCACGGTCCTCATCGAGCGGGTTTTCGACGGCCTGGTGATGCTGCTCTTCGTCTTCCTGGCCCTGCCCTTCGCGCCCCTGCCGGCCACCTACCGCAACCTGGTAGTCCTCTTGACCCTGATGATGGTGATGGCCGCCGCCATCTTCGTCTGGATGGCTTCCCGGCCGGAGCGGGTGGTGCGGGTCTATGGCTGGCTGGCCGGGCGGGTGCTGCCGGCACGGGTGCGGCTGCGCACGGATGATCTCTACACCCGTTTCCTCCACGGCCTCCAGAGTCTGAGCAGCAGCCGCGACGTGGTCATGATCTTTGCTACCAGCGTGGTGATCTGGCTGATGGAGACGGTGAAGTACTGGTTCGTGATGCATGCCTTTCCGTTTCACGTCTCCTTCCTGGTGCTGATGCTCATGAATGGTCTGGTCAACCTGGCCACCACCCTGCCCTCGGCGCCGGGCTACATCGGCACCTTTGACACGCCGGGCATCGAGACCCTGGCCGCCTTCCAGGTGGACCGGAACCTGGCCGCCAGCTACACCTTTACCCTGCACGCCGCGCTGTGGATCCCTGTCACCGCCGTGGGGGCGTATTATTTCTGGCGGGAGCATCTCCACTGGCGGGACTTCAGCCAGCCCCAGCCGCAGATGGCCGACGGAATGGATCCGGTCGCGGATTGACGCCACAAGGGCCATGAGCGCCCCATTGGAACCAACGGTCAATAAAATAGATGAATGATAGATGGATGATCGCTTGATGAAGGAGAGGGATCGGGCATGAAAAACATCGCAGTTGCCGGTACCGGCTACGTGGGGCTTTCCACGGGGACCTGTTTCGCCGACATGGGCAACAAGGTCACCTGTATCGACATCAACGAGGAGAAGATCGAAATGCTGCGCCGGGGCGAGGTTCCCATCTACGAGCCTGGCCTCAGCGAACTCATCACCCGCAACGTCAAGGCGGGACGCCTCTTTTTTACCACCGACTACGCCGAAGCCCTGGCCGACGCCGAGTTCGTCTTCATCTGCGTGGGGACGCCCAGCGGCGTGGACGGCGAGGCTGACCTGCGCTACGTGCGCATGGCCGCCGAGTCCATCGCCCAGGCCATGGACCACCCCCTGATCGTGGTCAACAAGAGCACTGTCCCCGTGGGCACGGGCGACTGGGTGGCGGACATCATCCAGCGCAGCCAGCCCAAACCCATCCCCTTCGACGTGGTCAGCTGTCCCGAGTTCACCCGGGAAGGTTCGGCCATCTACGACTTCATGAACCCGGATCGGGTGGTGTTGGGCAGCAAGAACCCGGAGGCGGCCGAGAAGGTGGCCCAGCTCCACCTGCCCCTGCGCACCCGCATCGTGGTCACCGACCTGCGCACGGCCGAGATGATCAAGTACGCCAGCAACGCCTTCCTGGCCACCAAGATCAGCTTCATCAACGAGATCGCAGCCATCTGCGAAAAGCTGGGGGCGGACGTCCAGGAAGTGGCCGTGGGCATGGGCTACGACAAGCGCATCGGCCCCCACTTCCTCAACGCCGGCCTGGGCTACGGGGGCTCCTGCTTTGAGGGAGATGAGACCGTCTTCACCCTCAATAGCCCCAACGTGGCTGCCG
The DNA here is from genome assembly GCF_006569185.2 of Litorilinea aerophila. NCBI lineage: Bacteria > Bacillati > Chloroflexota > Caldilineae > Caldilineales > Caldilineaceae > Litorilinea > Litorilinea aerophila. The sequence goes on from NZ_VIGC02000005.1 coordinate 203,589, forward strand.
AGTCCTTCGAGGCCCTCTTTGCCAATGCCGGCGAACCTTTTCAGGGCGACACCGTGCAAGTGTGTACACCCAGGGACCGGCGCGTGCTGGCGTTTGACCTGGAAACCGGCCGTCCGACGCTGGCCGAAGTCAAGGCCGTAACACGGCGGCCCTACAAGGGGACCATGGTCGAAATCAAAGCCAGCATGGGACGCACCCTGCGGGTCACGGCCGATCATCCGGTCATTGTGCGTGCAGGGGCCGGCCTTGAGATCGTGCCGGCGCTTGCCGTGACCCCAGGGGACCAGCTCCTGGCCCTGTGCGATCTGCCGGCCGTTGAAGAGATCACCCGGCTCGACCTGGTCCAGCTGTTAGCCGGCACCGAACTGGAGAAGGACGTCCATGTGGCCCCCACCGACGACTCCTTCCGGGCGCAGTACACCCATTTCGCGGACCACATCCCACCGGAGATGTTGCGCTACCCGTATGACATCAGGCGAAAGAACCGTATGCCGCTCCGCCTCTTCCGGCATCTCAGAGAAAAAGGCGTGCTCCATGTTCCCGCTGAAAAGCTCCAGCTCTACACGGCCAAGGGGGCGGGGACCCGGCTCAATGCCGTGATTCCGGTGGATGCGGACCTGTTGCGCTTTTGCGGTTACTACCTGGCCGAGGGCTACATCAGCTGCGACCGGGGGCGGGCCGGGGCCACACGGGAGCGTGTGGGTCTCACTTTCCATCAGGATGAGGCCGAGTACATCGCCGATGTACGCCGGATCCTCGAGCGCTGGGGGCTGAAGTTTATCGAACGGCGCAGTTCCAATGCCGTCACCACGGTGGTCTCCTCGCGCATCTTCGCCTGGCTCCTGCGGGATGTCCTCAAGTTGGGCACGCGTTCAGAGGATAAGGCGCTGCCACGCCTGGCCTTCAACGTGGCGTCGGAACTGCGCCACGAACTGCTTCGGGGCGCATTCAGCGGGGACGGCGCCGTCACGGCGGTGCAGAATGGACGCAACCTGATCTTCGAGTATGCCACCGTCAGCAAGCAACTGGCCGACGGTATGGTCCTGTTGATGCAGTCCCTGGGAATTGTTCCATCGGTGCGCAAGCGCTGGATGAACAAGTCCAAACAGCCGGCCTACATTTTGCGGGTGAGCGGCTATGGTCAACTGGCTGCCCTTCAGGACGTGTTCGGCGCCAGGCATCGGGCCGCCATCGGCAGCGTTCTGGAAGGTTACCAGCGACATATCCGACAGCGAGGCTTCTCCCGGGAGGGCGGGGTGGCGACCCTCACCGTCCAGGCCGTGGAATACGAGGAGGTGGAAACGACCGTCTATAGTCTCGAGACGAGCACCGGTACCCTGGTGGCGTCGTCGGGCCTGATCTGCCACAACTGTTTCCCCAAGGACGTCAAAGCCCTGGAGCACATGGCCCTGGTCCAGGGATCCCACCCCTCGCTGCTGCGTGCAGTGATGGAGATCAACCGGGACGCCCGGCGCTGGCCCATCGTCACCCTGCGCAAACTGCTGGACAACAACCTGGACCAGCGGCGCATCGGCCTGCTGGGGCTGGCCTTCAAGCCCAACACCGACGACATCCGGGATGCGCCCGCGCTGGAGATCGCCCGCATGCTCCAGTATGAAGGCGCGCTGGTCAGCGGCTATGACCCGGTGGCCATGGCCAACGCCGCCCGGGAAAATCCGGAGCTTTGCCTGGCCGAAGACCCCTACGACCTGGCCCGGGACAAGGATGCCCTCATCATCTGCACCGAGTGGAACGAATTCAAACACCTGGATCTGGCCCGCATCCGGGATCTCATGGCGCGGCCCATCATCATCGACGGCCGCAACATCTATGAAGTCCAGGCCATGAAGGAGCTGGGCTTCATCTATCGAGCCGTGGGCCGAGGAGCAAGCTTCGAAAATGGCGCCTGAAACCCGCCTGAAGACGACCCTGGACAACGGGCTCCAGGTCATCCTGCAGGAGAGCCACGTGGCGCCGGTGGCCAGCTTCTGGATCTACTACCGGGTGGGCAGCCGCAACGAGCTCCCCGGCACCACCGGCATCAGCCACTGGGTGGAACACATGCTCTTCAAGGGCACAGAGCAGTTCCCCCGGGGCGAATTCGACCGGGCCGTGGCCCGGGCCGGCGGGCTCTTCAACGGCATGACCACCCAGGACTGGACCACCTACTTTGAAACCTTCCCGGCCGACCGCATCGAGCTGGCCCTGCAGGTGGAAAGCGACCGCATGGCCAACGCGGTCTTCGAACCAGGGGAGGTGGAGTCCGAGCGCACGGTCATCCTCAGCGAGCGGGAAGGGAGCGAGAACAGCTACTTCTACCTGCTCAGCGAGGAGGTCCAGGCCGCGGCCTTCCAGGTCCACAGCTACCACCACCCCATCATCGGCTGGAAGAGCGACCTCCAGAGCCTCACCCGGGAGGATCTCTACCGCCACTACCGCACCTACTACACGCCCAACAACGCGGTGGCCGTGGCCGTGGGCGACTTCGACCGGGAGCAAATGCTGGCCCGCATCGCCGACTTCTTCGGCGCCATCCCCCGGGGGCCGGCCGTGCCGCCCATGCGCCTGGTGGAGCCCGAGCAGCGGGCCGAACGCCGGGTCGTCCTGCGGGGCAGGGACCGGACGGGCTACCTGCTCCTCTGCTTCCACGCCCCGGCGGCCACCCATCCCGACTTCTTCCCCCTCATGGTGATGGATGCGGTGCTGGGCGGCGCCAAGGGCATGGGCATGTTGGGCGGCAACGCCAACAACCGCAGCAACCGCCTCTACCAGGCCCTGGTGGACCGGGACCTGGCCGTGGCCGTGGGCAGCAGCTATCGCCCCACGGTGGATCCCAACCTCTTCAGCTTCTACGCCACCCTGGCGCCCGGCGTCCACCACCAACAGGTGGAGGATGCCCTCTGGGCCGAAATCGTCCGCATCCAGGAGCAGGGCGTGGAGGCCCCCGAGCTGGAGAAGGCCATCAAGCAGACCCGGGCCCAGTTCGTCTACAGCAGCGAAAGTGTCACCTACCAGGCCTACTGGCTGGGCTTTAGCGAAATGGTGGCCAGCATCGACTGGCTGGACGGCTGGCTGGATCAACTGAGCGCTGTCACCGCGGCCGACGTGCAGCGGGTGGCCCGCCAATACTTCGCCCCCCACCGCCAGACGGTGGGCTGGTACGTGCCAGACGACGGGAGCGATGCCTCATGAGCCAATCTATCCCCAACCCTGAAAATGTGGCCCGCTTCGTCCTGGACAACGGCCTGGTGGTCCTGGTGCGGGAGAACCCCTCGGCGCCGGTGGCCGTCCTGGAAGGCTACCTGCCGGCCGGCGCCATCCACGACCCGGCCGACAAGGTGGGCCTCTGCAGCTTCGTGGCCGCCATGGTGACCCGGGGCTCCGCCCACTACGACTACGCCACCTTCAACGAGACCATCGAGGCCATCGGCGCCAATCTCACCGTGGCCGCCGACACCCACGTCACCAGCTTCAACATCACCAGCCTCAGCGAGGACTTCCCCACCATGGTCCAGGTGCTGGCGGACGTGCTCCGGCGCCCCACCTTCCCCCAGGAGCACGTGGAGCGGGTCCGCCGCCAGAAGCTGGTGCGCATCCAGGAGCGGGACCAGGACACCCAGTCCGTGGCCATCCTGCGCTTCTACGAGGCCATCTACGGCGATCACCCCTACGGCCGCTCCGTCAGCGGTTACACCGAGACGGTCAGCGCCATCCGCCGGGAGGATCTGGAAGCCTTTCACCAGGCTCGCTACACCCCCCAGGGCGCCATCCTGGCCGTGAGCGGCCACGTCCAGGCCGGGGCGGTGCTGGACTTGCTGGCCCAACACCTGGGCGACTGGCAGGGGCCGGCGCCGGCCCAGGACGTGCCCCCGCCGCCTCCCCGAGAGTCAGCCCAGCGGCTGGACTATCCCATGCCCGGCAAATACCAGGCGGACATCATCGTGGGCTGCCAGGCCGTCTCCCGGCAGCATCCGGACTACTACGCGGTGCGGGTGGCCAACACCGTGCTGGGCCAGTTCGGCATGATGGGGCGGCTGGGTGAGGAGATCCGGGAGGAGCAGGGGCTGGCCTACTACGCCTACAGCACCCTGGACGCGGAGCGGGCCGGGGGCGTCTGGCTGGCCTCTGCCGGCGTCAATCCGGCCAACGTGGAGCGGGCCGTGGCCGCCATCGAGGAGCAGTTCCGTCGCCTGGCGGAGGAGCCCGTGGGGGAAGACGAACTGGCCGACAGCCAGGCGTACATGACCGGCGTGCTGCCCCTGACCCTGGAAACCAACGAGGGCGTGGCCAGCACCCTGCTCAACATGGAGTGGTACGGCCTGGGCCTGGACTACCTGCTCCGCTACAACGACCTCATCTACGGCGTGACCCCGGAAGACGTGCAGCGGGTGGCCCGCCTCTATCTGCGGCCCGACCGCGCCGTGACCGTGGTGGCCGGCCCGCCGGGCGACGGGTAGCCCGGCGGGCCGGGTCACCTGGACCTGGGCAGGAGGCAGCATGTTGCGCACAGGGGTGGATATGATGGAGATCGAACGCCTGCGTCAGGCCGTGGACCGCCACGGCGCGCGCTTCCTGCAGCGGGTCTTCACGCCGGGCGAACTGGCCGACTGCGGCCCGCGCATGGAGTCCCTGGCCGGGCGCTTTGCGGCCAAGGAAGCCGTGGCCAAGGCCCTGGGCACCGGCATCTGGCGGGCCGGCATCCAGTGGACGGACATCGAGGTGCGCCGGGATGAGGCCACCGGCGCACCCCAACTGCTGCTCCACGGCGCAGCCGCCCGGCGGGCCCAGGAGTTGGGCCTGCGGGAGTGGAGCCTCAGCCTCAGCCACGACCGGGAGCGGGTCATCGCGCTGGTGGTGGCCCTGGGCTGAGGGGACAGGCCACCCTGCGCCTCATGCGGGGGAGAGGGGACCGCTGCGCTCCTCGGGGGAAAGGACCTCCAGCACCTGGCAGGCCAGCTCGTAGCGGCCAAAGCTGGGCATGAGATAGACCCCCTGGACGTGGGGCAGCTCTTTGAGCTGGGCCAGCAGCTCCTGGGCCATCTTCACCCCTTCCTGCCGGCCGTTGGCGCCGGCCTTGCGCATCCGTTCCAGCGCCTCCTCGCTCAGGGTGATGCCGGGCACCTCGTTGTGGAGGAAACTGGCGTGGCGGTGGCTCTGGAGCGGCAACACGCCGATGAGCACCGGCACCGGAAATTCCCCGTAGCGCTCCTCGTACAGGCGCAGGAAGTTGAGCCAGAGCTGAGGATCGTAGATGGGCTGGGTCATGGTGAAGTGGGCGCCGCCGCTCACCTTCTGGTGGAAGCGGTCCACCTCTTCGCTCAGGTTGGGGCGGGTCGGGTCGCAGGCCACGGCGATGGTGAATTGGGCCCGCTTGCCCATCTCCCGGCCGGAGATGTCCACCCCCTGGTTGAAGGCGTTGATGATGCGCACCAGCCCGATGCTGTCCACGTCGTAGACCGGCGTGCTCTCCCGGTTATCGCCCAGGTTGGGCGGGTCGCCCGTCAGGGCCAGGATGTTGCGGATGCCCAGGGCGTGGGCGCCGATCAGGTCCGCCTGGAGGCCCATGAGGGAGCGGTCCCGGGTGGTGAAGTGGACGATGGTCTCGATCTCCACCTGCTGCTGGATCTGGGCACAGAGGGAGAGCGCGGCCATGCGCACCCGGGCCATGGGACTGTCGGCCACATTGACCGCGTCGGCCCCCACAGACTTCGCATAGCGCGCCCCTTCGATCTGCTTCTCCGCGGTGAAGGCCCGGGGCGGATCCACCTCCACGCTGATGACGAACTTGCCGGCCCGCAGCTTGCGCAGTAGAAGCGTGGGCTGGTCGTCCCGGTCCGTGTCCAGGTCCGCTGCCAGGCCCATGTCCACCTCAGGCGGAGCCGGGCGATCTCCCCCGCGGAGCTGGGCCGGAGGCCGGGGGTTGCGGCCCGCCAGGTAGGCGTCCAGGGCTTCCCGCATGGCCCGGATGTGGATGGGGGTGGTGCCACAGCAGCCGCCGATGAGCTGGGCGCCCTGCTGGATGAGCTGGGGCACCTGTTGGGCGAAGTACTCGGGGCTGGAGGGGTAATAGAGCCGGCCGTTGATGCGCCGGGGAAAGCCGGCGTTGGGCATGGCGCTCAGGAGGGCGTCGGGCACGGTCTGGCGCATGGCGGCCAGGGTCCCCAGCACGTGGGACGGCCCCACCGAGCAGTTGACGCCGATGACGTGGGCGCCGGCCGCGTGTAGCCGCTGGCTGATCAGCTCCGGGCTCTGGCCGGCCGGGGTGAGGCCATCCTCGGCAAAGGTCATCTCCGCCACGATGGGCAAATCGCAGAGGGCCCGGGCCACCTGGACGGCCAGCTCCAGCTCGGCCACGTCGGAAAAGGTTTCGAACAACAGCAGGTCGGCTCCAGCCTCCCAGAGGACGCCGATCTGTTCTTTGAACGCTTCCTCCGCCTCGGCCCGCTCCTGGGGATTGTCCAGGTCCAGGCGGCGTCCCAGGGGGCCCACATTGCCGGCGATGAAGAGGGCCCGGCCGGTGACCTCCCGCACATCCCGGACCAGGCGCACGGCCCGGAAGTTGAACTCCCGCACCTTGTCTTCCAGGCCATGTTTGGCCAGGCGGAAGCGGTTGGCGCCGAAGGTATGGGTGGTGATCACGTCGGCGCCGGCCGACGCGTAGGCCTGGTGAATCCCGGTGACCCACCCGGGTCGGTCCACCACCAGCTGTTCCAGACACTGTTCGCTGCTGGCCCCGCGGGCGTAGAGCATGGTGCCCATGGCACCGTCGCCCAGCAGGGGCTGTTCCATGAGTTTCTGCAAAAACGGATTGAGCATGGACTCCTGATTCCTTACGCGGCGCTTTCCCGCCCGGAGGTAATTGGGTGAACTCGGAGGGCGCCCAGGCTGAGCGTGGCGGGAAAGCCACCGCCTCTCCCATTCCATCCTGGGCTGGCTGTGTTATACCATAATATGCGGTTTTGGGGTAAAATCCTGGGCATGATACGGCCCTCGCCGGCCCATGTAGACGATGGAAAGGCAGCCATCTTCCGTAGGGGCGGGGCTTGCCCCGCCCGCCCGATGGTGTCCGCCCCCGGGCAGATGCAGGGATGGCGACGGCGGCGCAGCGACAAGCTGCGCCTACGACGTTGTGCAGACAAAGAAGTGGAGAGTCATGCGAAGACCAACCGACCAGTTGTTCCGTTTTGTTCAGGTACCGGCCATCGATCCCCACTTCGTTGCCGAAACGGTGCGAACACTGATCGGGGCCGATATGGAAATCGTATCCATTGAACACCCCCGCGTTCCCCAGCAGCACGGCCTGGTCGTCTTCCGGGGATATCTGCGGCGGCCCAGCCACGAGGTCTTCCCCCGCTGGCTGGAAGAGCTGCGCAAACAGGGTTTCACGCCCCTGCTGCGCCACGCCCAGGACGAGGGCTCCGGCGAGGTGGCCCTCCACATCCTGCCGGGCGTGCCCCCCCAGGCCCATCCCCGGCCCTGGATCAACGTGGCCCTCTTCGTGGCCACCCTGATCAGCACCCTGTTCGTGGGTTCCCTCTACGGCGACACAGGCGTGCAGGCAGACACCATCTGGGAACTCTTCCTCCCCCGTAACCTGCTCCTGGGCTGGCCCTTCGCCCTGACCCTGCTGGGCATTTTGACCGCCCACGAGTTTGGCCACTACTTCGCCGCCCGCTATCACAAGGTGGCGGTCACCCTGCCCTACTTCATCCCCATGCCCTTCGGCTTCGGCACCCTGGGCGCCTTCATCCAGCTCAAGGAGCCGGTGCCGGACCGCCGCAAGCTCTTCGATATCGCAGTAGCCGGCCCCCTGGCCGGACTGGTGCTGGCCGTGCCTTTGCTCTTCATCGGCCTGGCCACCAGCCCGGTGGAGGTACCGCCGCCCTCTCCCTTCGCCGTGGTGGAGGGCAACAGCCTGCTCTACTACTACGCCAAGTTGGTCGTCTTCGGCAAGGTGCTGCCCAACCCCATCACCGGCGAAGACGTGCTCATGAACCAGGTCACCTTCGCCGCCTGGATCGGGCTGCTGGTGACCGCCTTGAACCTGCTGCCCGTGGGGCAGTTGGACGGCGGCCACACCGTCTACGCCCTCTTCGGCCGATCGGCCCGCTACATCAACCTGGCCACCACCGGCGTCATGGCCCTCCTGGCCATCGCCGGGCTGGAGCCCCTTCAGCAGCTTTACCCGCCCCTGCGATCCATCGGCTTCACCGGCTGGTTCTTCTGGCTGATCTTGATCTTCGCCCTGATCGGCCCCTTCCACCCGCCGGCGTTGGACGACGTCACCCGGCTAGATCCCAACCGGCGGCTGGTCGGCTACCTGGTCATTTTCATTTTCATCATCACCTTTGTGCCTGTCCCCTTGCGGACTATGCTTTAAAATATCCGGCTCTGAAAAATATTCAGAGCCGCCCAAAGCAGCGAGCGTAGCCAAAAAGCACGTACAGTGAAAGCATCACATACAGTGAAAGCATAAGGTCAAAGCGAGCGCAAAACCATGTCCAAACGTCCCACCATGCAAGACGTGATCATGCGGCTCCACGAATATTGGGCGGCCCACGGCTGCCTCATCTGGCACCCGTACAGCGAAAAAGTGGGCGCCGGCACCATGAACCCCGCCACGGTGCTCCGGGTGTTGGGGCCGGAGCCCTGGAACGTGGCCTACGTGGAGCCTTCCTTCCGGGCCGATGACGGCCGCTACGCGGAAAACCCCAACCGCATGCAGATGCACAACCAGTACCAGGTCATCCTCAAGCCCGACCCGGGCAACCCCCAGGAGCTCTACCTGGGCAGCCTGGAGGCCATCGGCCTGGACCGCACCCGCCACGACATCCGCTTCGTGGAGGACAACTGGGAGTCGCCCGCGCTGGGCGCCTGGGGCCTGGGCTGGGAAGTCTGGCTGGACGGCCAGGAGATCACCCAGTTCACCTACTTCCAGCAGGCGGGCAGCCTGCCCCTGGACCCCGTTAGCGTGGAGATCACCTACGGCCTGGACCGCATCGTCATGTACCTCCAGAACAAGACCGACGTCTGGTCCATCGACGTGGATGACCGCCACACCTACGGCGAGCTCTACCGCACGCCGGAAATCGAACACTGCATCTACAACTTCGAGCTGGCCGACGTGGAGCGGCTCAAGACCCTCTTCGACATCTACCAGGCCGAGGCCCAGGCCTGCATCCAGCGGGGGCTGGTCATCCCCGCCCACGACTACGTCCTGCGCCAGAGCCACACCTTCAACCTGCTGGACGCCCGGGGTGCCATCGGCGTTACCGAACGGGCCAAGTTTTTCGCCGCCATGCGCAGCCAGGCCCGGGCCATCGCCGAGCTCTACGTCCAGCAGCGGGAACAGGAAGAGTTCCCCTGGCTGCGGGAGAACGGCCAGGCCAGCCGCCCCACCGCCCCCGCAGCCGCGCCCCAGGACGAAGCGCCCGCGCCCACGGGGCCGGCCGACTTCGTGTTGGAGCTGGGCTCCGAAGAGCTGCCCCCCCACGACGTGGTGGACGGCATTCAGCAGATCCAGGAGCGGCTGCCGGACCTCCTCCGACGCTATCGCCTGGACTACCATGACCTCTACGTCACCGGGACCCCCCGGCGCCTGGTGGCCCGGGTGCGGGGCCTGGCGCCACGCCAGCAGGACGAGCTCATCGAAAAGCGGGGGCCTTCCGTGGACCGGGCCTTCGACGACGCCGGCCGGCCCACCCGGGCCGCCCAGGGCTTTGCCCGGGGCCAGGAGGTCGCCGTGGAGGACCTGGAAGTGCGGGACGGCTACGTCTACGCGGTGCGGCGGGTGGCCGGCCAGCCCACCCTGAGCGTCCTGCCCGAGCTCTGCCAGGAGCTGCTGGACAGCCTGCGCTGGTCCAAGGCCATGCGCTGGAACAGCAGCGGCATCTCCTACCCCCGTCCCCTGCGCTGGATCGTGGCCCTCTACGGCCAGGCGGTGGTGCCCTTCACCTGGGCCGGCGTGACCAGCGGCCGGGTCAGCCGGGCCCCCCGCTTTGTGGACGCCGCAGCCAGGCTCCAGCCGGGCGAATTCGTCACCTTCTCTGTGGCCGACAGCGCGGGCTACTTCGACGCAGTGGCCCAACAGGGCGTGGTGCTGGACCGGGAAGAACGGCGGCAACGCATCGCCCACCTGGTCCAGGAAACGGCCGCCAGCGTGGGGGGCGTCACCCCGGACGACCCCGACCTGCTGGACGAGGTGACCGACCTGGTGGAGGCCCCCGTGGCCGTCCTGGGCCACTTCGACGAGGCTTCCCTGGAGCTGCCAGAGCCTGTGCTCATCAGCGTGATGAAGAAACATCAGCGCTACTTCCCGGTGGTGCAGGCGTCGGACGCCGCAGGCACCACCCACCTGCTCCCCTACTTCATCACCATCGCCAACAGCAGCCACCTGGCCCACCCGGACGTGGTGCGGGCCGGCAACGAAGGGGTGATCCGGGCCCGCTACGCGGACGCGGCCTACTTCTACCGCCAGGACACGGCCCAGCCCCTGGAGCACTTCACCCCCCGGCTGGCCACCCTCACCTTCCACGAAAAGCTGGGCTCCATGCTGGACAAGGTGGAGCGGCTCAAGGCCCTGGCGCCCCAGATCGCCCGGCAGTTGGGTGCCGACGAAGAGCAAGTGGAGACGGTGCGCCGGGCCGCCGCGCTCAGCAAGTCCGACCTGGTGACCGCCATGGTGGTGGAGATGACCAGCCTGCAGGGGATCATGGGCGAGATCTACGCCCTGCGCAGCGGCGAGCCGCCCGCAGTGGCCCAGGCCATCCGGGAGCATTACCTGCCCCGCTTTGCCGGGGATGAGAACCCCGCCTCCCTTCCCGGCCTGGCCCTGAGCCTGGCCGACAAGCTGGACAGCCTGGCCGGTCTCTTCGCCGTGGGTGCCGTGCCCACCGGCAGCGCGGATCCCTTCGGCCTGCGTCGTGCTGCCCTGGGCGTGGTCAACAACCTCCTGGCCGCCGGGCAGGACTTCAGCATCCGCCAGGCGCTGGAAGCCGCGGCCGCGCTCCAGCCGGTGGAAGTCTCGCCGGAGGCCCTGGCCGAGGTGGCCCAGTTCGTGGAGCGGCGGCTGCAGGGCATCCTCCTGGAGGAGGGCTATGCCCACGACGTGGTGGAGGCGGTCCTGGCCGTGCGGGGGGACAACCCCACCGCGGCCCGGCGGGCCTGCGCGGCGCTCCAGGCGCTGGTGGAGCAGCCCTGGTGGGAGGAGACCTTCGTGGCCTACGCCCGCTGCGCCCGCATCACCCGCAACCTGGAAGAGCAGCTGCCCCTGAACCCGGACGCCTACGTGGAGCCGGTGGAGCACGAGCTGCACACCGCGTACCTGGCGGCGGCCACAGCCCTGGCCGAAGCGCCCGAGCCGGCCACCGTCCTGGGCGAGCAACTGCGGGCCCTGCGGGACCCCATCAACGCCTACTTCGACCGGGTCCTGGTCAACGCCGAGGACGAGACCCTGCGCCGGGCCCGGCTGGCCCTGGTCCAGCACATCGCCGCCCTGCCCCAGGACGTGGCGGATCTGAGCAAGTTGCAGGGCTTCTAGAGCCCTGTCCGGATACGTGACCTGCGGTGTGGCCCGTAGGTCACGCATCCCTGCGTGACAGGCGTGCCCGGCACGCCCACATCCCCGCCCGCGCCGGGCGCTCGGACCGACGAGGGGGTGCATGGTCCGTAGGTCACGCATCCCTGCGTGACAGGCGTGCTTGACACGCCCACATCCCCGCCCGCGCCGGGAGCTCGGACCGGCGAGGGGGTGCGTGGTCCGTAGGTCACGCATCCCTGCGTGACAGGCGTGCCCGACACGCCGACATCCCCGCCCGCGCCGGGCGCTCGGACCGACGAGGGGGTGCGTGGTCCGTAGGTCACGCACCCCTGTGTGACAGGCGTGCCCGACACGTCGACACCTTCCACCCGGCCGGGCGCTCGGACCGGCGAGGGGGTGCGTGGTCCGTAGGTCACGCATCCCTGCGTGACAGGCGTGCCCGACACGCCGACATCCACCGACATACCTGGACCAGGATGGCGCATCACGCCGTCCTGACTGGCCTCTTCCTAACCCAGCAGGTTCAAAAATGATGCCGCCCTGGAAGCTGCTCAGCACAGCCATCCTCACCGGCTTACCCTGGCAGATGACCCTCCCGCCGTCACTATGGGGGCGAAGACGATCAGGAGAACCCACATCATGACCACATCCACCAACGGCGCCAACCTGGGCTTTGAAAACCAACTCTGGGCCGCAGCCGACAAACTGCGGGGCCACATGGACGCGTCCGAATACAAGCACGTGGTCCTGGGCCTCATCTTCCTCAAGTACATCTCTGACGCCTTCGAGGCCAAGTACCAGGAACTGGAGGCCCTGCGGGAAACTGAGTACACCGACCCGGAGGACCGGGACGAGTACCTGGCTGCCAACATCTTCTGGGTGCCGCCGGAAGCCCGCTGGCAGGTGCTCCAGGCCAACGCCAAACAGCCCACCATCGGCCAGCTCATCGACGACGCCATGGACGCCATCGAGCGGGAGAACCCCCGGCTGAGGGGCGTACTGCCCAAGAACTACGGCCGTCCCACCCTGGACAAGCGCCGCCTGGGCGAGCTGATCGACATCATCGGCAGCATTGGCCTGGGCGATGAGGCGGCCCGCTCCAGGGACATCCTGGGCCGGGTCTACGAGTACTTCCTGGGCAAGTTTGCGGCCGCCGAGGGCAAGGGCGGCGGCGAGTTCTACACGCCCCAGAGCGTGGTCAAGCTGCTGGTGGCCATGATCGAGCCCTACCGGGGCCGGGTCTTCGACCCCTGCTGCGGCTCCGGCGGCATGTTCGTCCAGAGCGAGCGCTTCGTGGAGGAGCACGGCGGACGGCTGGGAGACATCGCCCTCTACGGCCAGGAGTCCAACCCCACCACCTGGCGGCTGGCCATGATGAACCTGGCCATCCGAGGCCTGGATGCCAACCTGGGCGGCCAGCCGGCGGACAGCTTCCACAACGACCTGCACAAGGACCTGCGGGCTGACTACATCCTGGCCAATCCCCCCTTCAACATGAGCGACTGGGGCGGCGAGCGCCTGCGGGAGGACGCCCGCTGGGTCTACGGCGTCCCCCCGGCCAACAACGCCAACTACGCCTGGATCCAGCACTTCCTCTACCACCTGGCCCCCAACGGCGTGGCCGGCTTCGTCATGGCCAACGGTTCCATGAGCAGCAACACCAGCAGCGAGGGGGCCATCCGCAAGGCCATCATCGAGGCCGATCTGGTGGACTGCATGATCGCCCTGCCCGGCCAGCTCTTCTACACCACCCAGATCCCCGTCTGCCTCTGGTTCCTGCGCCGCCGCAAATCCCGCCCCGGCGAGACCCTCTTCATCGACGCCCGCAAGATGGGCCACCTCATCGACCGCACCCACCGGGAGCTGTCGGACGAGGAGATCGCCCGCATCGCCGGGACGTACCACGCCTGGCGAAGGGGAGAGGGAGAAAACGCAAAGGCGCAAGGGCGCAAGGGCGCAACGGAAGAGAATCCTGGCGACCTGGCGTCTTCGCGTCCTGGCGTTGAAAAAGAGAACGCAAGGGCGCAAGGACGCGAGGGCGCGAGGGCGCAAGGGCGCGAAGGCGCAAAGGGGGAAGAAGGGCTTGGCGACTTGGCGACTTTGCGTCATTGCGTTGAGTTTTATGAAGACATCCCCGGTTTCTGCAAATCGGCCACCCTCGAGGAGATCCGGGAGCACGGCTACGTGCTGACGCCGGGCCGCTACGTGGGCGCGGCTGCGGTGGAGGACGACGGCGTGCCCTTCGAGGAGAAGATGGCCGAGCTCACCGCGGAGCTGTACGAGCAGTTCGAGGAGGCCAAAGCCCTGGAGGCCGCCATCCGCCGCAACCTGGAGGTGCTGGGCTATGGGACGTAGACCGTTCTTATTTTACGAAGCAGGCCTTTTGTAAAATAAGGAGGAGCCCTATTGTACGTTCGTAAAATAAGGGATGAGACATGAAGCGTGGACTCACAGGAAGATACGAAGTAACAGGTGTTATGGGCGAAGAGGTTCGCGCATTTGTCCCCCATCCACTTCCGCCCAACCCGCCGCTGGAACTGACCAATCAACGACAGAGACTGCTGGAACGGGCTACTTTGGCTTTGGGGCGTTTGGACAGCATTTCGCTTCTGTTGCCCGATCCCGATCTCTTCCTCTACGCCTACGTCCGCCGTGAGGCTGTTCTGTCTTCGCAGATCGAAGGGACCCAATCATCCCTCGCTCAATTGCTGCTCTTCGAAATAGAAGATGCTCCGGGTGTGCCACTGGATGACGTGGTGGAAGTCTCAAACTACGTGGCGGCACTCGATCATGGCCTCAGGCGTTTGCAAGGGGGGTTTCCGCTATCCAACCGCTTGATCCGGGAGATGCACGGCGTCCTGCTCGCACGAGGGAGAGGCAGCGACAAATCGCCCGGAGAATTCCGTCGTTCCCAGAACTGGATTGGCGGCACACGGCCTGGGAACGCCCATTTTGTTCCCCCGCCGCCCGATCGTGTGGCGGAGTGTATGGCAGCATTGGAGCGCTTTCTTCACGGTGAAGGCAATCCCTACCCTGCCCTGATCAAGGCGGCGCTGGCCCATGTGCAGTTTGAAACCATCCATCCATTCTTGGATGGCAACGGACGAGTGGGGCGGCTCCTCATCGCCTTTGTTCTTCACCACGATGGCGTGCTGTCGCAACCGTTGCTCTACCTGAGTCTCTATTTCAAGCAGCATCGCGCAGAGTACTATCGTCTCTTGGACCTGGTGCGCACGGATGGGGACTGGGAAGCCTGGATCGATTTCTTTTTGGAAGGAGTACAGCAAACCGCATCCAACGCGGTGGAAACCGCCAGACGGCTCGTGGCCCTGTTCCAGCAAGATGAGCAAAGGATCCAGGCCATGGGCCGTCGCGCCTCTACAGCGTTACGAGTTTTTCGTGTGTTCTGTGAGCGTCCGCTGATGAACCTGACCCAAATGTGCGAGCGGACGGGCCTTTCCTTCGCTGCGGCCGCAAATGCGGTGAAAGAAATGGAAGAGGCCGGCATCCTGCGGGAGATCACCGGCCAGCGTCGGAACCGCGTCTTTACCTACGAACAGTATCTCGCCATCTTGAGCGAAGGGACGGAGCCCCTATGAACCACACGGTGACGCTGAGCGCAGAGGCGTACGAGCACTTCGAGGAGGCCAAAGCCCTGGAGGCCGCCATCCGCCGCAACCTGGAGGTGTTGGGCTATGGGGAGTGAGGTCTATCCTAAGAAACCACTTGGCCTATTGGCTGATATCTATGATTCAATGCGAATACCGGTGAAAAAGGCAGATCGAAGACCTGGACCGTATCCATACTATGGAGCTTCTGGCATAGTTGATTACGTAGACTCGTATATTTTCGATGGAGAGTACTTGTTGCTTGCGGAAGATGGAGAAAACTTGCGCTCACGAAATCTGCCCATTGCCTTTATGGCCAGTGGTAAATTTTGGGTGAACAACCATGCACATGTGTTGAAAGGTAATTCGCACAATGATACTCGCTTCCTGTGCTACGCATTGCAGGTAGCTAATGTCGGAAGCTATCTCTCAGGTTCTACGAGGCCAAAGTTGACCCAAGGCGACATGAGGAAAATTCTGTTGCCTTGTCCCCCCCTCCCCGAACAGCGGGCCATCGCCCACATCCTGGGGACGCTGGACGACAAGATCGAGCTGAACCGACGCATGAACGCCACCCTGGAGGCCATGGCCCGGGCCCTGTTCAAGAGCTGGTTCGTGGACTTCGACCCCGTGTGGGAGAATGTGAGGCGGAAGGAAGAAAACGCAAGGGCGCAAGGGCGCGAGGACGCAAAGGGGGAAGAAGAGCTTCGCGCCTTGGCGTCTTCGCGTCTTGGCGTTGAAAAAGAGAACACAAGGGCGCAAGGGCGCAAGGGCGCAACGGAAGACTTGGCCGCCGCCCACCCCGGCGCCCCCTCCCTACCGGAGGAGATCCTGGCGCTGTTCCCCGATGCCTTCGAGGAGTCGGCGTTGGGGTTGATTCCCCAGGGGTGGCGGGTAACACCAATCTTGGAATATGCCGAACGCCTTAGCGGTGGAACTCCAAAGACGAGCGTCCCCGAGTACTGGAACGGAGACATCAAGTGGGTCTCAGCAAAGGACGTGCGCAATGCACATGGGAGCTTCGTCCTTGATACTGAAAAGAAAGTCACTGCTCTTGGAATCGAAAGAAGTAGCGCAAAGATTCTGCCAGCAAATACAACCGTGGTAACTGCGCGTGGAACGGTCGGCAGTTATTGCCTGTTGGCCGAACCTATGTCGATCAATCAAACCAATTACGGACTGAAGTCCAAGCTGGGCTATGGGGACTACTTTGTGTTCTTTACGCTGGCAAATCTTGTTGGCTGGTTACAGCAAAACTCGTATGGAACCATTTTTGACACCATCACAACCAGGACCTTTGAACAGTCCAAAACAGTTTTCCCTGACACTACCTTGATTCGACGCTTTGATGAAGAAGTCGCGCCGTTTATGGAGCGCATGAAGGCCAATTTGTACGAATCCCGCACGCTGGCGGGGCTGCGGGACACGCTGCTGCCCCGGCTCATCTCCGGCGAGCTGCGGGTGGAAGATGCGGAGCAGTTCCTGGCGGAGGCAGGGGTATGAAAAGATTTAACGCAAAGACGCCAGGACGCCAGGGCGGAAAGAAAAAAAATCCTTGCGTCTTCGCGCCATTGCGCCATTGCGTTAGAACAATACTTAACGCAAAGACGCCAGGACGCAATGGCGCAAAGATAAGCAGAAAACCTTGCGCCTTCGCGCCCTTGCGTCATTGCGTTAAATCCTGGAGCTACACATGACCGAAGATGAGATCAGCCGGATAATCGTCCGTTGCGCCATCGAAGTCCATCGCACGCTGGGCGGCCCAGGGCTGCTGGAAAGCGTGTACGAAGAAGCGTTGGCGTGGGAATTGGCCCAGGCCGGTCTCCGAGTAGAACGACAGGTCAGCCTCCCTATTCCCTACAAAGGTCAGACGTTGGCATCGCCCCTCCGTATCGATCTTCTGGTAGATGGCAAGGTGATTGTGGAATGCAAAGCCACGGCAAAGTACAACGAGGTCTTCGAAGCCCAAACACTGACCTATCTCAGGTTGACCGGTCTGAAACTAGGCATGGTGATCAACTTTGGAGAACGTCTGGTCAAAGACGGTATACATCGTGTGGTCAATGGGCTGTAAAAGCTCAACGCAAAGACAGAAAGCCCCTTGCGTCATTGCGCCTTTGCGCCATTGCGTTAAAGAATTCCAACGCAAAGACGCCAGGGCGCAAAGATAAGCTGAAAATCCTTGCGTCTTCGCGCCATTGCGCCTTTGCGTTAGAAAAATACTTAACGCAAAGACGCCAGGACGCCAGGGCGCAAAGCAAAAACACGCCTTGCGCCTTTGCGCCTTTGCGTTAACTTCTGGAGTTCTCATGAACGAAGCCCAACTGGAACAACTCGCCCTGGACTGGCTGGCCGACCTGGGCTGGACCCACGTTTTCGGCCCGGACATCGCGCCGGATGGCCCCACGCCGGAACGCAGCGGCTACGACCAGGTCATCCTGACCGGTCGTCTGCGGGAGGCCCTGGCCCGCATCAACCCCGACCTGCCCCCGGCCGCGCTGGAGGACGCCCTGCGCCAGATCACCCGGCCCGAATCGCCCAGCCTGGTGGAAAACAACCGCCGCTTCCACCGCTTCCTCACCGACGGCGTGGACGTGTCCTACCTCAGGAACGGCCGCGAGGTGCATGAAAAGGCCTGGTTGATCGACGTGGACGACCTGGCCAACAACGATTGGCTGGCCGTGAGCCAGTTCACCGTGATCATCAACAAGAAAAATCGTCGGCCCGACATCCTCCTCTTCGTCAACGGCCTGCCCCTGGTGGATATCGAACTCAAGAACCCGGAGGACGAGAACGCCACCCTGCACCACGCCTATAACCAGATCCAGACCTACAAGGCCCACATTCCCGACCTCTATCACACCAACGAATTGCTGGTCGTGGCCGACGGGCTGGCGGCGCGGGTGGGCGCGCTGACCAGCGGCTGGGACCGCTTCATGCCCTGGCGCACCATCGACGGCACGGACCTTTACCGGGAACCGGGCAACGAGCAGCAGACCGACGGCATCCTGCAGCCGGGCCTGAAAACCGTCATCTACGGCGTTTTCGAGCAGCGGCGCTTCCTGGACCTGATCCACAACTTCGTGGTCTTCGAGGACGACGGCGCCCACATCATCAAAAAAGTGGCCGCCTACCACCAGTTCCACGCCACCAACAAGGCCCTGGCATGTACCCTCTCCGCCTGTGGCATCGACGCCGACCCCCGGCGGCTCCTGGCCCGCTTCCCCCGACTGGATGCGGACAACCCTTTCTCCACCCTGCGGGAGGAACGGTCCCGTTACGGCCCCGACAGCGACCACTTCGGCAGCCGCAAGATCGGCGTGGTCTGGCACACGCAAGGCAGCGGCAAGAGCCTGCTCATGACCTTCTTCGCCGGCAAGGTCATCCGCCACCCGGCCATGGAGAACCCCACCCTGGTGGTCATCACCGACCGCAACGACCTGGACGACCAGCTCTTCGCCACCTTCGCCGCCTGCCGGGACCTGATCCGCCAGACGCCGGTGCAGGCCGAAAGCCGGGAGCACCTGCGCCAACTCCTCACCGTGCCCGCGGGCGGCGTCATCTTCACCACCATCCAGAAGTTCTTTCCCGACGCCAAGGGCGCCCGCTATCCCCAACTCTCCGACCGGCGCAACATCGTGGTCATCGCCGACGAGGCCCACCGCAGCCAGTACGACTTCATCGACGGCTTCGCTCGCCACATGCACGACGCCCTGCCCAACGCTTCCTTCATCGGCTTCACCGGCACCCCCATCGAGCGGGACGACCGCAGCACGCCGGCCGTCTTCGGCGACTACATCGACAAGTACGACATCCTGCGGGCCGTGGAGGACGGGGCCACGGTGCCCATCTACTACGAGAGCCGCCTGGCCAGGCTGGAACTGCGGGAAGAGGAGAAGCCCAGGATCGACCCCGAGTTCGAGGAGATCACCGAGGGCCAGGAGGAAGAAGTGCGCCACCGGCTGCGCACCAAGTGGGCCGCGCTGGAGGCCATGGTGGGCGCGGAGAAGCGCATCGCCCTGGTGGCCCAGGATCTGGTGCAGCACTTCGAGAACCGGCTGGCGATCCTGGACGGCAAGGGCATGATCGTCACCATGAGCCGGCGCATCGCCGTGGAGATGTACAACGCCATCGTCGAGATTCGGCCCGACTGGCACAGCGACGACGACGGCCAGGGTGCCATCAAGGTGGTCATGTCCGGCTCGGCCACGGACCCGCTGGAGTGGCAGCCCCACATCCGCAACAAAGCCGGCCGGGAAGCCCTAGCCCGTCGCTTCAAGGACCCGGACGATCCCCTCAAGCTGGTCATTGTGCGGGACATGTGGCTGACCGGCTTCGACTGCCCGGCCCTGCACACCATGTACGTGGACAAGCCCATGCGCGGCCACGGCCTGATGCAGGCCATCGCCCGGGTCAACCGGGTGTTCAAGGACAAGCCCGGCGGCCTGGTGGTGGATTACCTGGGCCTGGCGGACCAGCTCAAGCGGGCCCTGGCCGACTACACCGAGGCCGGGGGCCGGGGCGATGCGGCCATCGACCAGGAGCAGGCCGTGCTGGTCATGCAGGAGAAGCTGGAGGTGGTGCGGGCCATGTTTCACGGCTTCGACTACCTGTCCCTGCTGGACGCGCCCCCGGAGCGACGCATGGCCGGTGTGGCCGCGGCCATGGACCACATCCTGCAGCTGGAGGATGGCAAGAAGCGCTACCTGGGGGAGGTGACCGCCCTCTCCAAGGCCTTCGCCCTGGCCACGCCCCACGAGGCGGCCCTGGCCGTGCGGGATGAGGTGGGTTTCTTCCAGGCCGTGCGTAGCGGCATCGCCAAGATGGCCGCCACCGGCGAGGGCAAGGCCCCGGACGAGCTGGATTCGGCCATCCGCCAGCTGGTCAGCCGGGCCGTGGCCTCGGATGAGGTGATCGACATCTTCGCCGCGGCCGGCCTGCCCAGACCGGACATCTCCATCCTCTCCGACGAGTTCCTGGCCGAGGTGCGGCAACTACCCCACCGAAACCTGGCCGTGGAATTGCTGCGCAAGCTGATCCAGGACGAAATCAAGGTCCGCTCTCGCAAGAACGTGGTGCAGGCTCGCTCCTTCGCCCAGATGCTGGAGCAGGCCATCCGCCGCTACCAAAACCGGGCCATCGAGGCGGCCCAGGTCATCGAAGAGCTGATCCACCTGGCCAAGGAGATGCAGGCGGCCCAGCACCGGGGCGAGGATCTGGGCCTGAACGAGGACGAGATCGCCTTCTACGACGCCCTGGGGGTGAACGACAGCGCGGTGCAGGTGCTGGGCGATGAAACCCTGAAGCAGATCGCCCAGGAATTGGTGCGGGCCGTGCGTCGCAGCGTGACCATCGACTGGAACCTGCGGGAGAACGCCCGGGCCCAGATGCGGGTGATCGTCAAGCGCATCCTGCGCCGCTATGGCTACCCGCCGGACAAGCAGGAGAAAGCCACCCAGACGGTCCTGGAGCAGGCAGAGGTGCTGTGCCAGGATTGGCTGATGGACGCGTGACTTTCTTCCTGTCAAACCACAACGGCCCCTTCGCCCTGCCCGCCTACCATCACCTGGCCGAAGCTCTGGGCGTCAGCAAACGCACCATCAAGCGAGACATGGCCGCCCTGCGGGCCCAGGAGCCGGACCTGCCCCCGCCCCGGGGTGGGTAAGGGTGCCAGGATTTCGAACAGATCGAAGAGTGCATCCGCAGCCCGTAGGTCACGCATCCCTGCGTGACAGAGGTCCCCGGAACAGCGACACCCGTCCGGCCCGGAGACCGGACCTACGGTGTCGAGGTGTTCTCTGCTTTCTCCACCTACTCAGGTTCTTCTGCTCAGCGCGGTTCGGAGTTCGCGTTGGAAGGCATGATGCCGAGGGAAACGCTCACGGATATCGCGCACCCAGGCATCAGCTGCGTTGATCTCTCCCCGGTGGCTCAGGACTTCAGCGCAGGCCACCGTCAGGTTGGCGGCTTTGTTGTAGCTTTTTCGGTGTTGGTTAGACACAATGGCATCTATCCGTTTGCGGGCCACATCGAGGCACCAGGCGAGATAGGTTGCTTCCTGCCCTGCTTCCAGGCGTAGCTGACTGTTTTCTTCTCCCCCGACCAGATAGTTGGCATAGATCCGGTCCGCTCGTTGGCCCAGTTCGTTCTCCCCTGTCAGGCTATATGTCCATCTATCCAATGTCGTGATTTGCAGATTCCACAGCCAGAGCCTCTCCAGGTTGGGGGACAGGGCCTGACGCGGTTGTCCGGAGAGCAACGCCAGCAGGAAGGAGAGCACCAGCCCCTGATCGCTGCTGGTCCTACTCCAGCCCAACACCTTCTTATCGGCGACAGCCCGATGGGCGGTTGCCCAGTTCCCGGCCAGGAGCCGGGCGTGGGCCAGCAGGGCATCGTCGGGGACGACAGGTCGTTCCAGGTCGTCTAAGTCCAAGGCCGGGTAATAGGGATGCTCTCCAGAGGTGTTCCTGGCCCTGATCTGCTCCATATGCTGAGCGGCTCGCTGCATCCACGTGAAACGTTCCTTTCCGACGGGGAAAACCTCCCACAGATCCAGCAAACGGGCGAGGGTGGGTTTGGCGAGGAATGCCTCCCACCGGCCGGCGCGCAGGCTTTCTGTGTCTTTGAGAACGGACGCGGCGGCACAGAGGTGGTCGGCAATCGCGGCCCGGATGGGAAGGTCGTCGGGGAGGGCTTCCAGTGCCTCACGCGCGGCGACCAGAACCTCTCGGTACTGCCCTGCTTCCTCCAGATCGGTGAACCAGTCCAGGTAGGCGCGGGGGTGGCGACGGCCTTCTGTGCGCGCCAGCCGTTCTAAACCGGCCGTTCCTTCGGTCATACGCACCGCCTCTCGCAGCCAGGCATCGGCCCTGGAGCCGCTCTGGGTGTGCAGGAAGGCGACCCACGCCTTGAAAAATGCCTCTTGGTCGGGCAGGGGATGGGGAGAGATCTGGAGCAGGTCCTCCAGCATCATATGCTGATGGGCGGAAAAGGGGTATTCGCTAAAGCGGCTCATTTCTTCGTACAGGACCGAAGGCCGTCGAGCAAGAGGAGTCACTTCGTACACGGCCCGCAGGTAGCGGGCGACAACCTCTTTCTGATCCAGCCCGGTCAAGTGGAAAAGGGAGAGGCCACGGCCATAATCGTCTTCCGCGTCTAGCAGGTCGAACAGGCGACGGTAGGCCTGATGGGCCAGGGGGAGTTCGCCGTGGTCGAAAGCCAGAGCCGTGCGCTCGAAGAGCAGGGTGACCGGCTCCACAAAGTCGTCATAGGGCCTCGATGAGTCCTCCCCATATTCATACCGCCAGTTGTCCTCCTCCCATTCATCGGCCGAAGCCATTGCTTCCTGGAATTCCAGAAACAGGTCCTCGATGTCATCCAACAGCGCTTCCCAGGGCGTTGCAGGGGTTGGGGAGGAGACCACGCCGGCGCCAAGTTGGGCCAGGAACTCACCGCGGGCGGACGGCGACACGTGTCGGGCCATCCCCCGTAGGATGTCCCGCAGTTCATCGGCTGAGCATTCGGCCAGCCGTTGCTCGACAGCTTCCCAGAAAGTCTTAAGAGAGAGTTTACCGTTCACCGTATAACAACACCTTTCATCATTTTGGCACGTACCGCACGCCCTCAATCCCGGCAAGGTCAACATGCTGCGTCCAGAGTGTGGCATTGTGGGCGCGGGCAGTGGCCAAAATGATGCTGTCTGCCATAGCCAGCTTGTGGGCCTGGGAGATTTGCGCCGCGTTGATGGTAATTTCCTGCGTTAAATCGGCAACGGTTCCCAGCGCCATGACGGCCGTTGCCTGCAAAGCGGCCTCTTCTCCCCGCTGCGCCAAAACACGCTTGAACACCTCATACACACAAATCGTGGGCACAATTAACTGGTCTGTCGCCTGAATCACAGGGACAAAGTGGTGGGCATGGCTGTCGTTGGCAAAGTAAGACAGCCAGCCGGAAGAATCCACCAGGTTCATAACTCCCGTTCATCCTTTTCGCGCTGGGGGGCGGTGTCAATTCCGGCCAGCATGCCCTGTGCCTGTTCAACAGGCGGCACAACCACCAGACGCAGTGTCTGGTTATAGGGGATGAACATGACTTTGCTCCCGGGCTTCAGATTGAATTGATCGCGTATGTGGCGGGGAATAACCACCTGGTATTTAGAAGAGACCGTAGCGACTTGCATGCTTTACAACTCCTTATCCCACAAAGTATATAAAGCGATTGTAGCACATGAAGCCTGATGCGTTCAGCATGGCTGCTCGTGGCTCGTATGGAAACGGTGGATGGTCACGGCAAATTGGGGAGAGGCTTCGGGAGGCCCCAACCGGCTTGATTTTGTCCTCCCGCAGCCAGACACTCGGCATACAGGGCGGCGCTACTTCTAAACCGGGCCGGCGGTCACGAAGACGAGCAATTGCTGGCGGCCATCGTTCTGGGGCATCGGGTTGATGACCGTCATTCTGGGCAGCGTCGCTTCCCTGTTCGTGCGCTATTGTCGGGCCGCGCCGGTGGAGCGGGAGCAGATCAGATCGGGGTTTCTTGGATGTGCGCCCATGCGTCCAGAAACTGGCGCGGCGTGAGGACGGATATGGGGTGGTCTGCCAAGAAGTCGAAATGTTTCACGTTTCCGGTCACAAGAAAGGCCGCATCACCGGCAAGCGCCACTTCCGCAAAAGGCAGATCATTGCCGTCCGGCAGGCTGGCCAGCTCTATTCCGGGGATCGGAGGAGCGATGACATGTCTGCCGGACAGGCGCAAGAAGGTCAGAAAGGAAGCCACGTGTGCAGCGTTGAACTGGAATCGGGGGCGCGCCAGAACATCACGGTACTCGGCAAGAATTCGGTCGTCAAACAAGACCTGGATTTTGCCGGCCAGAACGAGATCGACGATGCGGCCGGGCGTGCTGTGGGCTTTGAGTAGACCCGAAACGAGGACGTTCGTATCCAGCACGACGAGCATACCGTTACGACCGCTCGGCTCGGGCCGCCTGAATCTCGGCGTCGATCTCGTTCATGGTGAGATCCGCCAGCCCCTGCTCCTGGGCGGTCCGCCGTAGCTCCGACACAGCGCGCTGGGCTTTGAGTTGGGTGACAAGGTGGAGGATGTCTTCCAACTCATCCGCTTCCACGTGGATCATGAGTGCGAACGGCGCGCCGTTGTTCGTTACCACCAGCTCGCCGCTCTGCTGCAGGCGCTCTCTCAACACGCGAGGCTGATTGCGCAACATGCGATAGGGAACAAATTGCATGGGTTCATCCTTTTTGTAGCGTTATGTGCTACATTCATTCTACATGCTTAACGACGATTGTCAAGGACAAGGCAATGACTGACTACGACGCCCCTTGGCTTTCGTTTCATGGGGGGCGCCGCCCAGCAAGAACGCATCTGGCGACACGTGCTCAGCGGGCTGGCTCGCCAATTTGACGGGGCAGGGGAAGTCAGTGTACAGAAGGTCTGCGTGGACCCACGGCTGCAGTGGGGCCAGGCCAAGAACATCTGGCACAACGCGGTCATCCGCACTACCCTGGCCCTGCCGGGGCGCTGGGTACGACAGATGCTTGGCCGATGAGCGTTCGTCTCTTTAGGTTTGGGACTGAAGACTGGAGATCGGGCAACCACGACGCAGTGGTCGTCGGCGCAGGACCCAACGGGCTGGCCGCGGCCATCACCCTGGCCCGGGCAGGGCGTTCCGTGTTGGTGATCGAAGCCGGGGAGGACCATCGGCGGGGGTGCCCGCACCGGTGAACTGACCCTGCCCGGCTTCTTCAAGATCGACTACGCGTTGAGGGACCCTGTGTCCTGGATAGCGTCCGAACGGTTCACGTGGACGGCGACATCAATGGCGGCGTCCAGGACATTCGCCAACTGTGGACCCGGCCTGTGCTGCACTGGCCGCCCTACGCCACGCCCCTCCCCGGTGTCTTCCTCTGCTCCTCCTCCACGCCCCCCGGCGGCGGTGTGCACGGCATGTGCGGCTTCCACGCGGCCCGGGCGGCGCTCAGTTGGGAGGTTCAACGTTTATCCTGAAGTTACCTGGCGAGGCCGGGGATTGGCAGAAGGCGCCATCGATGCCTGGAGACCGATTCAGACCTACGACGCCGGCATCACCCCCAACTGCTGCATCAACCCCACCTGGTCGATGATCTCCCAGTGCTCCACCGACTGGCCGTTCTCGAAGCGGTCGATGGCGATGCCGGTGAGGTTGACCGTCTTGCCCGTGGCGGGAATGCCCATCAGCTCGCCCTGGTGAGTGCCGTGGGCGGACCAGCGCGCCACTGTGCGGTCGCCCTCGGCCAGCAGATCCTCGATGTGGACGTGGATGTCCGGGAAGGCGGCGAAGAAGGCCTGGGCAAAGCGCTTGCGCCCCTCGCGCCCCGCCGGCATCCCCGGCGGCAGCGCGTGGTCCACCACCTGGGGCGAGAAATAGCGGTCGAATTCGGCCATATCCTGCCGGTTAAACCCCTGCTCGATGAAGCGACGTACATTCATTTTGAGTGGTTCGCTGGACATGGAAAGTCTCCTTTGGGTTGTCACCTGACGAGGATGTTGTGGGTTGGATAAACCTGGGGCTGGGGCGGCGTGACGCCGTTTTTCGCCAGGACCGGCATCAGCGTCTGGGCAAATTGCTCCAACGCCTCGGGCGAGTCCCACACGTCCACCACCAGCCAGCCGTCGTTCTTGGCCGCGGCGATGTGGTGTTGCCGGGCCGCCGGCGCGCCCAGGCCGGCCTCCTCCAGATCGTGGATGACCCGGTCGTATTGATCCGCCGTCATCCCTGGCACGTCAAAAATCACCATAATGCTCATTGGTTCGCTCCTTTTCTTGTAAAAGATGTTGAGAATGTCGAGAATCGACGTAGCGAATGGCTGCGTCCCCGTTGCGTCATTGCCAAATCATCCGGGAACAACGCCCAATTGCTGCAGCAACGACATCAGGTCGAGCTGTTGCCAGCGTTCGGCGACCTTCCCGTTCCGGAAGTGCAGGATGGTGATGCCCTGGACATCGATGGCGCGTCCGGTGGCAGGGATGCCCTGAAACTCGCCCGCATGGGTTCCGGTCACCCGGTAGCGCATGGCGATTCGATCCCCTTCGGCGACGGTATCCAGCGTTTCGAAGTGGACATCCGGGAAGGCGGCGAAGAAAGCGCGGTAGAACTGCATCGCGCTCTCCACATCAATCGGCTGGGGCGCAAAGCCGTAGAGCACCGCGTCCGGGTGGTAGAGGGTGCGGTAGCTCTCCAGGTCCTGGGCGCTCCAGGCTTTCAAGGCCTGCATGGTACGGGCTACATGAGCGTTCATCGTGGATCCTCCAATGTGGAATGGACAGTTGACTGATAGACACAGGATAGGGCTGATCGGTATCGGCCAGCGGTGGCCCTCCAGGCTGAAGATGGGGGGCTGCTCGTTCAGTTGTATGGATATCGCGTGTCTCTACAGCGCGGACGCTGCGGGCAGAGCCGTCGCCGGTTGATCTTTCGCCGGATGCCGGCGGTTCACCCGCCAGACCCGCCACATCATGCCCGGCTTCATGAGGCTGGTCGGCGGCTCCAGCAGGTTCATCACCTTCAGGAAGGCCCGGCCCACCTCCGGATCGAAGCGGGTGGCCCGGTGGACCGCGGCCACGTAGCGGTTGATCAGGTCGATGCCGGCGGGCTTGGGGCCAGAGGTCTGGGGGAAGCGGAAATCTTCGCCCACGCAGAGCTGCCAGGGGATGTCCACCACCCGGGCTGCAGCCTTGAAGAAGGTGGGCGCCAGCTGCTCTGGGGACAGGCGCCGGGCCAGGATTTGGTCCAGTTCGGCCGCCTGGAGAATCGCAGAGGACATCCCCTGGCCGTAGGTGGGGTTGAAGCTGCTGATGGCGTCCCCCATGACCAGGTAACCCTGGGGAAAGCGCTTCAGCTTTTCGTAGTGGCGGCGCAGGCTGGCCGGGAACTTGTGGGCCACGATCTCCGACAGGGGCTCCGCGCTGCTGACGATGCGCTGGATGTCCGGGTTGGGCAGCGAGCGCACGAAGGCGTTGAACCCCTCTTCATCCGTGGGCGCGTGGTCCCCAGCCCAGCCGCCGACGGATAGAATCCAGCGCTCCCCCTCGATGGGGAAGATGCCGCCGAAACGGCTCTCTTTGGGCGCTTCCGGCGTGGAGAGGATCCAGTCGCCGCCGTTCGGGTCCTGGGGGTCCCGGCGATAGAGGCGGGTAGCGTAGCCCACATCGATCTTGACCTCGCTTTCCGGCGGCGCTTCGTACCCCAGTTGGGTCAGCCACTGGGGCGTGCGGGAGCCGCGGCCGGTGGCGTCCACCACCAGGTCGGCATGGAGGGTCTTACGGGCGGCAGATCCTCCTCGCTCCTCCACCTCCACGCCGATCACCCGAGTCCTGTCCCCGGTGGTCACCACCCCCCTGACCGCCGTGTTGTCCTGAAGGGTGATGTTGGGCCGTGCCAGCGTGCGCCGGCGGACCACATACTCCAGCAGGGGGCGGCTCATGGTGGCCGCGGGCAGGCCCATGCGGAAGCGCAGGCGAAAGCCGCCGTAGCTGAACCAGTGCATGGTCTCTGCCATATCCCCGACCATGGCCCCGTGCTCGGCCAGCTCATCGGCCAGGCCCGGATAGTATTGGTTCAGGGTCTGCAACCCGCTGGCCAGAATGCCGTGCAGGTGGCGGGTCTGGGGCTGTCCTTTGCGGGACTGGGGTTCATCCCAGACTTCGTCCCGTTCCAGCAGGGTCACCTGGTCGAAGTGTTCGCTGAGTACCCGGGCTGCGAGCAGACCGGCCATGCTGGCGCCCAGGACAAGGGCGTGTTTGTTAGGGGTGGTCTGTGGACTCATGAGTTCACCTCCAGAGTGTGGGTCAGAAGAGAAATGTCAGGAAATGGGCGGATCGGTCACCATCTGGTCGGTACGAAAGACGCGCTGGCCGCCGGGCATCAGCGGCACATCGAAGGTGCTGATGATCTGGGCCTTCGCAAAGAATCCCAGAAAGCGGGCCGGGCCGTCGCCGATGTTGCGGAAGTTGTGGGGCATCCTCTCCGGCACCAGGACAAGATCGCCGGCAGCCAGTCGCCGGGTCTCGTCGCCGATTTCGGCCTGCAGGGCGCCAGAGAGGACGATAACCACCTCTTCGGCGCTATCCGTGTGCCGGCCGACCGCAAAGCCCGGCTCCAGCTCGGCCAGGATGACGGCGGAGTCTCGCGCCCCCGTGTCGCCGTAGGAGACAAAAGCCGCCCGATGGCGCAGGCTTGGGTCGTGGTTCGACCAGAAAGTTTCCCCCAGGTCTATGTCGTCAAGAGAGAGCGAGAACAAGGCTGGTCCTCCAGGTTTGCAGGGCGCGGTTTGCTTGGTCAAGGTAGTATGAAAGAGAGGGTGACGATGTCACGCTCTCGATCCTAGTTCTGCCCCGGCGCCGGGATCGCCCCAATCTGTTGCAAGATGCCCAGCAAGTCGGGCACGCCCCAGAGTTCGACGATTTTTCCATTCTCGAAGCGCATCACATTCATGCCGGTGACCTCGATGGCGCTGCCTGTGGGCGGGATGCCCTGGAATTCGCCCGTGTGGGTCCCCCGGATGACCAGCCGATTGGCCACCATGCTCCCTTCCGCCACCTGACCGGCGACCGTGACCTCCAGGTCCGGGAAGCCGGCCCGGAACCCGGCCAGGAGCTGTTTGTACCCTTCCCGGTCCATGGGCGGGAAGCCAGGGAAATGCAGCTGGAACTCTGGTGCAAAGAGTTCATCGATCAGTGCCAGGTTGCCGCCGCTTTCGATCTCCGCTTCCTCCCGCAGGGCCAGCAGCTTGTTGACCGTCTCCTGACTGAAGCGCGGGACAAAAGAGCGGAACTTGCCCTGGTCCAGCACGGCTTCGCCCATGCCGGTGACGGGGTTCACCCCCAAGCTCTGGAAGAAGTCCGAGTAAACGGCGAACCACCAGGTGACCGTGGTCCCGGAGACCTGAATGTTTTCTGATTTAACGCGGAAACCCGGCATGAGCAGCTGAATGAAGCCCCGGATCTCTTCCCTGCCCGTGAACTTCTCCGGACCGCCGGGCAGGGGCGGAACCGGCGTGATCACCGCGTCGTCGGTGAAGAAAGCCAGCACCGCATCCACGTCATGGGCATTCCAGGCCGCGTCGAAGCTTTGAATCGTCGTGGCGTCGCTGCCGGGCAGGACAATGGGCTGGCAGCCGCTAAGGACCAGGGCAAACATCAGGAAGGGGAGGAGGAGAGCGGCGCCTGGGCGCAGGTTCCAGCGGTTGGCGACTCGCGCCTTCCCCGTCAACAGGGTGAGGTACATGGTACGGGCTCCTTTCTTGATATGAGCGTTGATTTGGCTGCACAATGTGGAACAGCGTGCAGAGGCCCAGGGGATACACCTCGATGATGTCCTGAAATACAGGAGTGGTTCACCGGTGCCCCAACGATACGTCGCCAGTCTGTTCACATGACAGGCCATTCTCTGCTCAGATTTTGTTCACTTTTCCTGTTCGCTTTCCAACATCGGACAGCCGTCGGCCCCGTTTGACAGGGCGGCGGGAGATGGCTATACTCACGCCCACAACTGCATACTCCATCGGTGGAGGTGCGCCAGACGCCCGGATGCGTGGCGCACAATGGGGGAAGACCGGTGACGTCCTTTGGACCAGTCCGGCGCTGTCCCGCAACGGTAAGGCCTGCACGGCCAAGCCCGAATACCCGCCTTCACCGTCCGTTCGTGACCACCTTCGTGGAGAGAGGAGGCCGAACGCAAGGGATTGCCCCTTGTGTCTCGCCCGCCTTCTGGCGGCTTTTTTATTGCCGGCGCTTTCTCCCTGGGAGGAGGCGCCATTTTCTTTGTAAGGAGGAAATCATGCGTGAGCCACTCAGCCGATACGTCCGTTCATATGCCCGTTCATTTGTCCGGTTGATTGGGAGCGGGCTTGTGGCCCTGTGGTTGGCCGCCTGCACCGCCACCCTGCCCCCCGCCACCACCCCCCAGCCGGCAGCAAGCCCTGCCGGCTTCCCCGTGACCATCGATAACTGTGGGCTGACCATCTCCTACCCGGCACCCCCCACCCGGGCCGTCACCATGAACCAGGCCGCCACCGAGATCATGCTCTCCCTGGGCCTGGGCGATCACATGGTGGGCACCGCCTACCTGGACGACGCCATTCTTCCCGAGCTGGAGGAAGCCTACCAGGCCATCCCAGTCCTGGCAGACGAGTATCCCTCCCAGGAGGTGCTGCTGGTGGCAGAGCCGGACTTCGTCTACGGTGCCTACCGCAGCGCATTTGGCGACGAGGCCGCGGGGCCCCGGGAGCGCCTGCTGGAGCTGGGCATCCGCTCCTACCTGTCGGTGGCTTCCTGCGAGGATCCGGCCCTGCGCCCGGAACGGGTCACCTTCGAGACGGTCTACGACGAGATCCGGGACATCGGCCGCATCTTCGGCGCGTCCGACCGGGCCGAGGCCCTGGTGGCCGCCATGCAGGCCCGGCTGGACCAGGTAGCGGCTGCCAATGGGCAGGAGACAGAGCCCTTGCGGGTCTTCTGGTTTGACAGCGGAGACGATGAGCCCTTCGCCGGCGCCTGCTGTGGCGCGCCCAACATGATCCTGGAAGCAGCCGGCGCCCAGAACATCTTCGCCGACGCCAGCGGCAGTTGGGCCACAGTAAGCTGGGAAGAGGTCATCGCCCGGGATCCCCAGGCCATTGTGGTCATCGACGCCGAGTGGTCGCCGGCCCAGGAGAAGATCGAGCTGCTGCGCAGCAACCCGGCCTACGCCACCATCACCGCGGTGCAGCAGGAGCGCTTCGTGGTGCTCCCCTTCAGCGCCACCACGTTGGGCGTGCGCAACGCCCAGGCGGTGGTGGACCTGGCCCAGGGGCTCTATCCGGATCGCTTCGCCGCCCACGGGGAGTGAGCCCGGTATGTCAACGACCCTCTCCAGCCCGGCCCGGCCGGTGGGTGCCGGGTACAGCCGGGCTCCCTTCTGGATGCTGCTGGCCACGCTGGCCGGCCTCTTGTTGGCGACCGTCGTCCTGGCCGTGGCCATCGGCCCTGTCTCCATTCCGCCCGGCCTGGTCTGGCAGATGGTGGCCGACCGGCTCCTGGGGGATGGCCTGGGTCCGTGGGATGCGGCCCAGCTCAACATCGTCTGGCTCATCCGGCTGCCCCGGGTTCTGTTGGCGGTGTGTGTGGGCGCGGGGTTGGCCACGGTGGGGGTGGTCATGCAGGCTGTGGTGCGCAACGCCCTGGCCGACCCATACATCCTGGGCGTCTCTGCGGGCGCCTCGGTGGGCGCGGTCTCGGTGCTGGAGTTGGGGTGGTTCGCCTTCGCCGGACTCTACGCCATCTCCCTGGGCGCCTTTGCGGGCGCGCTGCTGACCTTCGGCGTGGTCTTCCTGCTGGCCCAGAGCGGCGGGCGTCTGTCGCCCATCCGCCTGGTTCTGGCTGGCGTGGCCTGCGCCTACATCTTCTCAGGCCTCACCAGCTTCCTGATCCTGACGTCGGACAACCGGGAGCTGGCCCGGTCGGTGCTGGCCTGGCTCCTGGGCAGCCTGGCCGGTGCAGACTGGCCCGATCTCACCTTGCCGGTGGCGGTGTTGCTGGCCGGCTGCGGCTACCTGCAGCTCCGGGCCCGCAGTCTCAACGCGCTGGTCATGGGCGACGAGACCGCGGCCACCCTGGGGGTGGACGTTCACCCCTTTCGGCGGCAGCTCTTCCTGGTGCTCTCGGTGGTCACCGGCGTGATGGTGGCCGTGAGCGGCGCCATCGGCTTTGTGGGCCTGATGGTGCCCCACATGGTGCGCATGGTGGTGGGCAGCGACCACCGGCGGGTGTTGCCCGTGGCGGCCCTGGCCGGCAGCCTCTTCCTCACCTGGGTGGACGTGGTGGCCCGCACCGCCTTTGCCCCGGTGGAGCTGCCGGTGGGGGTGATCACCGCTCTGTTGGGTGGGCCCTTCTTCATCTGGCTCATGCGTACCCGGCGGGACGCCCTGCGGGATGGGCTGTGAGGAGGTGTGCCGTGGACGCTGTGCCCCTGAAGCTCTACGTGGAGGATGTCACCTGGGCTGCCGACGGGCGGCGGATCGTGGACAGCATCCTGCTGGATGTGGCGCCGGGGGAATTCGTGGGCCTGATCGGCCCCAACGGCAGCGGCAAGTCCACCCTGTTGCGCACCATCTACCGGGTGCTGCGGCCGGATGCCGGCCGGGTGAGCCTGGACGGCGAGGATGTCTGGGCCCTGGGCGCGCGGGAAGCAGCCCGGCGCACCGCGGTGGTCGCCCAGGAGCGGGGTAATGACTTCGACCTGACCGTCCACGAGGTGGTGATGCTGGGGCGCCATCCCCACAAAGGGCTTTTGGACCGGGACGGCCCGGCCGACCTGGCCCTGGTGGAAGAAGCCCTGGAACGGGTTCAGATGCAGGCGTTCGCCCACCGGCTCTTCCACACCCTGTCGGGCGGAGAGAAGCAGCGAGTCCTCATCGCCCGGGCCCTGGCCCAGCAGGCCCGGCTGCTGGTGCTGGACGAGCCCACCAACCACCTGGACATCCGCTACCAGATGGAGATCCTGGGCCTGGTCCGGGGGCTGGGGGTGACGGTGCTGGCCGCCCTGCACGACCTGAACCTGGCGGCCCGCTACTGCGACCGGCTCTACCTATTGTCCGGGGGGACGGTGGTGGCTTCGGGACCGCCGGAGCAGGTGCTGACCCCCGGCCTGATCCGGGCGGTGTACGGCGTGGAGGCCCTGGTGGAGCGGCACCCCCAGAGCGGCCTGCTGCAGATCGTCTTCCTGGGGCCGACCACGGAGAGTCTGGCTGGCCAGTAGGTGCGGTATCCCTGCCGCACGAAGGAGGGCCCGTATGGAAACGGGACCTGCAGCCCGGGGCCGGCAAGAAACAATTAGTAGGGGCGGGCCCCCGTGCCCGCCCGCTGGTGCCAGCCGAGGAGGGGTGCCGGTTTGCCGTAGGTGCGGTTTCTAACCGCACGGTGTCGCCAGCCCCAGGCGGGTGAAGGGAGGGCGACGGCTGCGCTGTATGTAGGGGCGAATCATGATTCGCCCTACCGCCTACGACGGGGCGCCCAATTCTGTAGGGGCGGGGCTTGCCCCGCCCGCTGCCGCCCTCGGACATGGATCTCCTGCAGAACCGGCCACGCCCGGCGGGCCGGAGACCCGCCCTACGGATCCGTGGCCCAACCGGGATGGATGGCACCCCGTGCCGTAGGTGCGGTTTCTAACCGCACGGTGTCGCCAGCCCCAGGCGGGTGAAGGGAGGGCGACGGCTGCGCTGTATGTAGGGGCGAATCATGATTCGCCCTACCGCCTACGACGAGACATCCCGTCCTGTAGGGGCCGGCAGGCGACAGTAGCTGAAGGAGTGCACAAAGAATGGATGAAACACAGACGGAGCAGATCCTGCTCATTGGACATGGCAGCCGGGATCAGGCGGCCGTCCACGAATGTCAGGCGTTGGCCGACCGATTAAGCCGGGCTCTACAACGGTCGGTCCAGCTCTGCTTCTTGGAATTCGCCCATCCGCCCATTGTGGAGGGGATCCAGGCCTGTGTGGCGGGTGGCGCGAAGACGGTGGTGGTGTTGCCCCTCTTCCTGGGGCCCGGCGGCCACCAGAAGAACGACGTGCCGGCCATCCTCAACTGGGCTCGCCAGAGATGGCCCCATGTCCAGTTTCGCTATGGCGTACCCCTGGGCGCCCAGTACCCCCTGATCCAGGCCCTGGCCGACCGGGCTGCGGCCTGCCTGGCGCTCGACCCTGGGATCCCCGGTGCTGAGACCGGGCTGCTGGTGGTGGGGCGGGGCAGCCGGGATCCGGACAGCAACGGCGAGGTGGCCCGCGCGGCCCGCCTCCTCTTTGAAGGGCGGGAGGTGGCCTGGGTGGATTACTGCTTCTTCAGCCTGGCCACGCCATCCGTGGCCGAGGGGCTCGAACGATGTAGTCGCCTGGGCGCCCGGCGCGTTGTCGTCCTCCCCTATCTGCTCTTCACCGGGCGAATCTACCGGCAAATCCAACAGCAGGTGGCCACAGCCCAGGAGCGATATCCGGGGATGAGGATTCACTGCGCCTCCTATCTGTGGCCCCATGACGGCGTCCTGGAAGCCCTTGTCCAACGCCATGCTGAAGCGGTGAACGGCACGGCCTCCATGACCTGCGACCTCTGCAAGTATCGGGTGCAGATGGCCGGGTTCGAAGCCGAATTCGGGCTGCCCCAATACTCGGATCACCACCACGGCCTGCGGGGTATTCCCCACGATCACGGCGTAGACCCGCGGCTGGCCCGGCTGCTGCCGCCCCGCTATCGGGCTGGCGAAGCCGTCTCCCCGGCACCCATGGGCGCTGCTCCCCTCCAGTTCGATGAGGAGGGACGGGTGGCCTGGGACCGGATCTGGAGCGACTTCTGCGATCTGGCCCTGGCCGGCGGGCCGCCCCATCGGGGCCAGCTGCTGGAGCCGGTGGATCCAACCGTCTGCACAGCAGATCCGGCCGGCTACGCCCGGGTCCTGGCGGAGCTGGCGCGGGGCCTCCGGCTGGTAACTGGCCTGCCGGTGGTGGAGAGCGCCACGCCCGGCTGGATCGGCCTCCAGTGTGAGAGCGAGGAGATGGCCATCTGGCTGCTGCGGGCCATCGTGGTGGAGAATGTCTTCGCCCGGCGGGAAGGGACGGTGCTCTTTCTGCCCGTCGGCCCCCACTTCCGCCTGGCGGCGGAGATCAAAAATGTGGTCACTGTGGTGGCCAAGACCCATCATTACTGGCAGGAACATATCCAGGCCATGGGAGGCGAGCCAGCGCCATGAGCACCCCCCTGAACGATCCGACAGCCATTACCGTCCGCTCCTTTGCCATCATCCGGCAGGAGCTGGAGCGGCTTGGCCTGGCCTGGGCCGGGCCCGAGGCCGCGGTGGTGGAGCGGATCATCCACAGCACCGCGGACTTCGATTTCGCCACCATCACCCACTTTGCGCCCGGGGCAGTCCAGGCCGGCGCGGCGGCCCTGGGCCGGGGGTGCCCGGTGGTCACCGACGTGAACATGGTCCGGGCGGGCATCAGCGAGTCGCGGCTGCAGGCCCTGGGCGGATCCCTCCACTGTTTCGTGGCCGACCCGGCCTGTGCCACCCGGGCCCGGGCCAGCGGCATCACCCGCAGCGCGGCGGGCATCCGCCTGGCGTGGGAGCAGGGTCTGGTGGACAAGGGACTGGTGGTGATCGGCAACGCGCCCACCGCCCTCTACGAGATCATCCGCCTGGTCGAGCAGGAACAGGCCTGCCCGGCCCTGGTGATTGGCGTGCCCGTGGGCTTCGTGAGCACGGCCGAAAGCAAGGAAGCCCTCACCCGGCTCCGACAGGTGCCCTGGATTGTCACCCAGGGGCGCAAGGGCGGCTCGCCCGTCGCGGTCGCCATCGTCAATGCCCTGCTGCGGCTGGCGGCGAATGTGCCGGCCACGGAGACAGACTGACCCCTGGTCAATCCCGGCAGAAATTCGCCGAGAGTTTCCACCAGAGGTAAGGCCGCCGAATTTCTGTCGTAGTATTTACGCCAGACTGTACTGGGAGGTCCTGGCATGAGCGAGTATCCTGTACCACCCCGGAACCGGACCGGTCAGCGCACCGGCTACACCACCGGCAGCAACGCGGCAGCCGCCGCCAAAGCGGCTACCATCGCCCTCCTCACCGGCCGCTGGCCGGACGAGGTGACCATTACCCTGCCCATCGGCGAGACCGCGACCATGACGCCGGTGGAGTGCCGGCGAACCGACGAGGAAGCCTACTGCTGCATGGTCAAGGACGCCGGCGACGACCCGGACGTGACCCACGGCGCGCTCATCTGCGCCCGGGTGCGCGTGGTAGAGACGCCGGGCATCCACCTGAAGGGAGGGCCGGGCGTGGGGCGGGTCACCCTCCCGGGGTTGGGCCTGGAGGTGGGCGGCCCGGCCATCAACCCGGTGCCCCGCCAACAGATCTGTGCCAACGTCCGGGACGGGGTGGAAGCGGCGGGATGGTCGCCCACCTTCCTGGAGCGGCAGGGGCTGGAGGTGGAGATCAGCGTACCGGCAGGCGAAGAACTGGCCAGACGTACCCTGAATCCTCGCCTGGGCATCGTGGGGGGCATCAGCATTCTGGGCACCACCGGCAAGGTCTACCCCTACAGCACGGCGGCCTGGCGGGCCAGCGTGATCCAGGCGGTGGAGGTGGCCGCGCAAAACCACGTGTCCAAACTGGTTTTGACCACCGGTGGCCGCTCGGAACGCTTCGCCATGCAGCTCTTTCCCGACTTGCCCGAGGTGGCCTTCGTTCAGGTGAGCGTCTTTACTGGCGATGCGTTGAAGACCTGTGTGGCCCAGGGCGTGGCGGCGGCTGCCTTCGTGGGCATGATCGGCAAAATGATCAAGACGGCCCAGGGCCACATGACCACCCACGTGGCGGGGAACCAGGTGGACCTGGCTTTCCTGGCCCAGATCTGTCGGGACGTGGGCGCACCGCCCGGGCTGGCAGAGGCGGTGGAGCAGGCCAACACCGGGCGCCACTTCCTGGAGCTTTGCCAGGCCTGGCAGAACATGGCGCCGGTGGAGCGGGTGGTGGCCCTGGCCCTGGAACAGTGCACGGCCTTCGTTCAAAAACAGGGGGGCGATCTGGCGCTGGAGACCATTCTGGTGGACTTCGACGGCACGGTCCTGGCCCGTGCCCGCCATCACCGCCCACCCCGCCGGACGCCGGCCCGGGATGGAAGCACCCTGGTGCAGCGGCTGGCCGCCGATCCAGGCCACGCCTACGACGACGACAGCCCGCTGGAGGAGGAATCATGAAGCCGATCCTGGTGATCGGGCTGACCACGGCCGGGGCATCCAGCCTGCCGCCGAACCTGCTGGCCCAGATCCAGGCGGCGGACCTGCTGGTGGGCGGGCGCCGTCACCTGTCGTACTTTCCCCAGTTCCAGGGGGAAACCTTCCCCCTGGGCGCAGATATGGACGCGCTGCGGGTGCGCCTGGGTCAGGCCTGGGAGCAGGGCCAGCAGGTTGTCGTGTTGGCATCGGGCGATCCCCTCTGCTACGGCATTGGCAGCACCCTTCGCCGTTTTTTCCCACCCGAGATGTTGCGCTTCGTGCCCGCGCCGAGCGCGTTTCAGCTGGCCTTTGCCGCCCTGGGGGAGCCCTGGCACGACGCGACCCTGGTCAGTGCCCATGGCCGCCCCCTGGACCAGGTGGTGCAGGCAGTCCGGGCCGCGGCCAAGGTCGCCATCCTGACTGATCCGCACCATACGCCGGCGGCCATTGGCCGGGCGCTGCTGGAGGATGGCCTGGATCCGGAGACGGCGGTGGCCGTCTGCGAAAATCTGGGGGGCCCCACGGCCCACGTGGCGCGCATGAGCCTCTCCGGGTTGTGCGGGTATCAGGCCGCGCCCCTGAACGTGGTGGTGGTCTGGAATCCATGGGTCAGGGCTCCGGCTGGAGAGCATGGTGGGGTGAATCGACCTGTGGAAGGCCTGCCGCCAGGGCTGCCTGACAGCGCCTTCCGCACAGAGGGCGGCCAGATCACCAAGCGAGAGGTGCGGCTGCTGAGCCTGGCGGAACTGGCCCTGGGCCCGGGGGAGATCCTGTGGGACATCGGCGCGGGCAGCGGCGCCCTTGCCATCGAAGCGGCCCGGTCGCGCCCTACGGCCACCGTCTACGCGGTGGAGCGTCGGGAGATCCTCTTCCAGCACCTCCAGGAGAACCTGCGCCGCTTCCCTGCGCCGAACTTGCGGGCCTATCGGGGCAGTGCGCCTGAAGCCTGCACATCCTGGCCCGATCCCCACGCCGTCTTCATCGGCGGCAGCGGTGGCCGGCTAGCGGATCTGATCGCCCTGGCCCAGGCGCGGTTGCGGCCAGGCGGCCGGCTGGTCGTCAACCTGGTCACCCTGGATAGCCTGGCCATCGCCCTGACCCTTTTGCCCGCGGCCCAGCTGGTGCAACTTCAGGTCAGCCGGGCCGTGCCGATCCTGGAGACGCTGCGTTTTCAGGCCCTGAACCCAGTTTTCATCCTTACCTGGCGCCAGGGGAGGACCGCCGCCCCGGCCCCGCCTGCTGCCGGGCAGCCACCACAGACAACGGATGGACCGCCATGACGAACGATTCCCTGACGGCTGTGGGCCTGGGGCCCGGCGACCCGGAGCTGTTGACCTTAAAAGGGCTGCGGGCCATCCAGGCGGCGCAGCTCATCTTTGTGCCCCGAAGCCGCGGCCGGGGGCAAAGCCTGGCCCTGCAGGTGGCCAGCCCCCACATCGACCCGGCCCGGCAGACCGTGATTGAACTGCCCCTGCCCATGACCCGGGATGCGGAGGTGCTGGAGTCTGCCTGGCAGGCGGCGGCAGAGACCATCGCGGCCGCATTCCAGGAGCTGCGGGTCCAGGGGGTCGTCGACCGCCGGGGCGTCTATCTGCTGCTGGGGGATCCCCTGCTATACGGCACTTTTCCCTACATCCAGGCGGCGCTGCAGCGCCTCTGCCCGGCCATGGCCGTGGAGATTGTCCCCGGCGTGACCTCCTTCGCGGCCGCGGCGGCCCGGATCCAGCAGCCCCTGAGCGCCATGGCCGGACGGGTGGCCATCCTCCCGGCCAGCCATGAAACGGATGCAGCCGCCCTGAGGGAGATCCTGGCCGCCTTTGAGACCGTGATCTTGTTGAAGGTGGGACCGGTGTTGCCCCAGATGGTGCAGCTTCTGGAGGCGCTGGGCCGGCTGACGGACGCAGTCTACGTGGAGCGAGTCGGCATGCCGGACGAGCGGGTCGTCCTGGATCTGCGTCAACTGCCACCCCAGCCCACCTCCTATTTTTCCCTGATTCTCGTGACCAGGAAGCAGTGAAAGGAAGCGCTGGCCCATGAACGAGTTTTCCATCCAACCCGGCACCGTCTACTTCATCGGCGCGGGGCCGGGCGCGCCCGACCTGATCTCGGTGCGGGGGGCGTCCATCCTGGCCGCGGCGGATCTGATCCTGTACGCGGATAGCCTGGTGGAAGCCAGCATCCTGCGCTGGAGCCGCAATCCCCAGGTGCGCATCGAGCGTTCCTCGGGGTTACACCTGGAACAGATCCTGGCGTTGATGGTGGAAACCGCCCAACGGGGGGGCGTCGTCGCCCGGGTGCACAGCGGCGATCCGGCCCTCTACGGTGCCATCCACGAGCAGATGGCCCACCTGGATGACCTGGCCATTCCCTATGAAATTGTGCCGGGCATCACCGCCGCCTTTGCCGCGGCGGCCCGGCTGAAATGCGAGCTGACCATCCCCGACGTGGTGCAGACGGTGATCTTCACCCGCACGGCCGGGCGCACCGCCATGCCACCCCACGAAGATCTGCGCCACCTGGCCGCTTCCCGGGCTTCCCTGGCCATCTACCTGAGCGTCACCCGCATGGGGCAGGTGGTCGCCGATCTTCGGGCCGGCGGCTATCCGGCCGAAACGCCAGTGGCCGTGCTCCACCGGGTGACCTGGCCCGACGAGAGTTACGTGGTGGGGACGCTGGCCGACATCACCGAGAAGGTGCGGGCGGCCGGCTATACCCGCCAGGC
Source organism: Litorilinea aerophila (assembly GCF_006569185.2). Classification (NCBI taxonomy): domain Bacteria; kingdom Bacillati; phylum Chloroflexota; class Caldilineae; order Caldilineales; family Caldilineaceae; genus Litorilinea; species Litorilinea aerophila. The sequence continues at coordinate 243,256 of NZ_VIGC02000005.1, forward strand.
CCTGATCCTGGTCAGCCCGGCCCTGGATCCCGCCCTGAAAAGCCGTGAAGGCCGGACCACCAGCCACCTCTATGACAAGACATATACCCATCGCTTTCGCCGGGCGGTGTCCACTCCTGCCCGGCCGAAGCCGAATGGGCAGGACGCCTCCGCACCAACATCCGCCCCGGAGGCAGGCCGCTCCTCCGGGGCCGTCCTTGCGGTGACCCGGGCCGGCAGCCAGCTGGCCCTTCGCCTGGCCCAGGCACTGGAGGCTGAGCTGGTCGTGCCAGCCCGGTTCGCGCCGCCGGCCCCGGGGCCGGACATCCCCCTGACCGGTTACACCGGCTCTGTGTTGGATGAAGTACGCCGGCGCTGGTCCACCTGTCGCCAGCTGGTGCTGGTCATGCCCACCGGCGTTGCCGTCCGGGCCATCGCCCCCCTCCTGGCAGACAAACGGACAGACCCGGCGGTGGTCTGCCTGGATGAAGCCGGCCGTTCCGTGATCCCGCTGGTGGGAGGGCACAGGGGAGGGGCCAATGGGCTGGCTCGACGCCTGGCTGCGTTGACCGGCGCCCATGCGGCCATTACTACGGCCAGCGACCTGCAGGGAAAACCGGCCCTGGATCTCCTGGGCCTGGAAGAGGGGTGGCGGCTGGAAGGAGAAGAGGCCCTGACCCCTGTGAGCGCCGCCCTGGTGAACGGGGCGCCCATCGGCCTGTTCGTGGAACCGGCCCTGGCCGACGCCACCGCGCCGGTGCTGGCGCCCCTGCGTGGGCTGGGCCAGGTGCAGTCCGTGGCCAGCCTGGCCCAACTGGAGGAAGGGTTGGCCGGTCAACGCCTGGCCGCGGCCGTGATCGTAAGCCATCGCCGACTGGAGCCAGCGGCGCGGCTTTGGCAGGGCCGGGTGGTCGTCTATCGTCCGCCGCTGCTGGTGGCTGGCATCGGCTGTCGCCGCGGGGTGGACGTAGCCGAGCTACAGGAAGCCCTGGAGGCCGCGTGCGCCGACGCCGGTCTGGCCCTCTCGGCGGTGGGGGCCCTGGCCACGGCCTCCATCAAGCAGGAGGAGCCCGGCCTGCATGCCCTGGCCGCGCGGCTTCAGGTGCCCCTGGTGGTCGTTCCCGAAGGGGATCTGGCCGGGCTGGCCCCTGAGGACTTCTCGCCCAGCGCCGCCCAGGAGAAATTCGGGCTGCCCGGTGTGGCCGAGCCCTGTGCCCGGCTGGTGGCGGGCGGCCCCCTGTTGGTGCCCAAGCAGCGTTATAGCCGTTGTACCGTGGCCATCGCGTTGCGCAACTCGCCGCCGTCGCCTTGAGCCGTCAGGGCGGGCCGCCGTGCCCGCCCGCTGCCGCCACATCCCGGCGGGTGAAGGAACGGCGACGGGTGCGCAGCTACGAGCTGCGCCTACAAGAGAGGGCGCCGGTTTGTGGTAGGGGCGGCTCCCAGCCGCCCGATGGTGCCACACACAGGCACGTGAACGGGTACCGACGGCTGCGCAGCTACGAGCTGCGCCTACGAAAGAGCGGCCATGTCCTGTAGGGGCGGGCCGCCGTGCCCGCCCGCTGCCGCCACATCCCGGCGGGTGAAGGAACGGCGACGGGTGCGCAGCTACGAGCTGCGCCTACAAGAGAGGGCGCCGGTTTGTGGTAGGGGCGGCTCCCAGCCG